>NZ_JACSOG010000034.1:0-48978 GCF_014349195.1 Pseudoalteromonas sp. BZK2
AAACTAATTATGGCTCTGGCTTTGTATTAAGCTAACCCACGAAAAGCGGAGGCTAGCACCGTGTGGGAGTCATTATGTCTATATGCCTAAGAGAGTTATGTGAATATTGCTATTTTTGTAGTTTCATTTGTGGTCTATGTTTGGCTCTGCTTGGGTATCGTAAAGTTCCATAAACATTTAGCAGATAAACTTAAACTGGTTAATCGTCGTAGTTTGTTAAACGTGTTTAGCCAATATATTTGGTTTCTGTTGTTTATCGTTACCTACATTCCGTTTAGTATATTCTTCCCTGCATGGTTAAATGGAAAACTTGGCATAGTGCAAGAGTCCCCAAATGTAACAGCTATTTTCATTTTGTTGGGATGTTTAACACTAGCAATTACTATGTGGCTAGGTTATGAAAAAACTAAGTAGGCGAATTGGTAATCGGCATATAACAAAGCAAATTAAAAAGTTCGGACAAAAAACTAGTTGGCTTTGTTCGTACCTTACAAATTTTTAGCCAACTAATTTTTGCCGTTTATTTGCGGCGTTAGGCATCTAAATGAGAAACGAAGGATTAGTTAAAGTTCACGTATCTTTACCCAATCACTGGATGATTGGTGGCGAGTCTATGTGGGCAGAGCCGCTAGGGAATAATATTTATCGGCTTGAAAACGTTCCATTCTTTTCGTACTCGTTAAACTTCAAGGATGAAGTAAAAGCTTTTGAGGACGATAACGGCATATTGGAAATTGAAAATGTCATAGCAAGAAGCGGTAACCGCACTCTCAGAATAATTTTTGACAAATCAATTGATAGAGATAAACAAGATTTTTATATTGAAAAAATTCGCGATTTGGATTGTTCATTGGAAAGATGGGATGAAACATACTTAACTGTCAATGTTCGTAAATCTGCTTGCTATTTAGATGTAATCAAAAAGTTTGATATCTGGGATGCGGAAGAAATTTTTTGCTTATGAAACATGTGACGAGCAAATTCCAGGATCCTTCGATGCTGAGCCGGATGACGATGCCTAACAAACTGTTTAAAGTGGACAAAATTACGTTGGCTTGGTTTCACTCCGCTTCACAATTTAGCCAACATAATTTTGTCCATTAACAGGGCGCTATATATATTGCAGGGAAGTATGATTAGACTTTTGGCTCTATTTTTTTTGATTCTACCGTGGTGCTCAGTTGCTACTGGTGTGGTATTTATTTCCGAGAAAATAATTACGCCTGAGCAAGCGAGTGAATTCGGTATTTACAGGCTAACCGCTGGCAATGACCCGAGCTGGAACGTATTAGTTTATCCTTCTAAAAACGCTAATAATGAGCCTGTCACAGAAGCATCAATGACATTCACCATTAAAGAAAAAGAAGTAGCATTGGTACTTCCTAAAATCAGTAATTTTGAACAGACTAGTTTCAAACGTTCAGATGTCGTTTTAGATACCAACTCAGATGTTGCTGTAAGTTTCGCAGTTACATATGGCTCTCAACGCTTGGTACTAGTTAATATTACCCACTTGAAGTCAAGAGATTATGAAACGTTTGCAATGCAATATAACAAACGCCTTATCTCTGAAAATGATTAGTTGTCATAGTTTTGGAAAACAACACAAAAAGCCATGCCAACACATTGCTTGTTAAGCAGGCGTTATACATATAAAGGATTCAACTTGGTAAATATTGAAAGTACGGCAGGAATTGTTGCAACGGTAACATTATTAATACTGTTTATGTTCTTTGCTGCCAATCTAGGAATGATCGTTTTAGAGCAAAAAATATCCACAGGCAGCCTACAAGCATTTGGCTCAGGTTTGGCGAAGATGCTCAATAAAAGTGACAATCCTAATAGTTACAAGCAAGCGAGGGTTTACTTGGTTGGAAGTGCTGTATCATTTTTTGCATTCATGGCTCTTTTGGAGTTTGGCTATGCATAACAAACACACCAATGAATGGGCGGATTAAGGACAACGGAATGTCACCATCGGAAATTTTTTTAGAAGAAAGACCACCCATGGCTGAGGAATTATCCTCACTTCGAGCTGCTGTCGGATGGACTAATCCTGAGCTGTCGATTATAGAAAGCAGCATCAATTCTTCATTGTTTTGGGTTTCAATATTTCAGAGTGATCGTCTCGTTGCATGCGGTCGTGTTATCGGTGATGGTTTCATGTACTTTTATGTTCAAGATGTCATTGTACATCCTGAATTTCAAAAGCTTGGTTTAGGCTCAAAAATCATGCAGTCTATAAACGGTTTTCTGTCGTCAAATTGCCATTCTGGCTCAACTGTTGGATTATTGGCGGCAAAAGGGAAAGAAGATTTTTATCTCAAGCATGGTTTCGCATTGAGAAGTGGCAAAGATCTAGGTTTAGGCATGTGTAGGTTTATTTAGTTACAATCCTAACAAACCGCTGTATTCCGCTGCAAGTTCCCAGGGACAATAACACGTTCACTTCGTGCACTGGGACAAAAACGGGGCGCGCCTTTGGCATTTTCGCGCTACATTTGTGTCCGTTAGCTAAGCATTATATTTACTTAAGGATTCGATCTGTGCCTAAATATCAAATTCCTAAAAATGTTGGTGAATGCGAAATTATTGAATCCAGGGCTGGAACTCCTTTGATCTGGAATAGAAAAAAAAGTAAAGGCAAAATTTCTATTCCTTGCAGAGACTGGGAGCACGCTGAAGAGGTTTTAAAAAAACTTAAGGCTCTGAAAAATGGTGGTGAATTGTGGGTATGATTTTATGCTTTCAGTAGCATAGTAAATATAACAAACGCATCAATGAATGGACGTCTAAAGCTTGGCTGGCACTCGTTCCCCTCAAATTTTAGCCAAGCTTAATACGTCCCATATTGCGGCGTTATACACCATAGGAAAGCATTGTGCTAATTCAGGCGATTAATAGTCAGAGAAGACTAAAACCATATTTTTACTCGCAGTCTGCAAAAGTTGGTGGCATTGGTTGCTTGCTTGGGCTTTCAGCTGCGTACCCGTTATTCTTTATAATTGCCTCGAGCTTTGGTATTGAGTCAGATATACCAATACGTAGCTACGATGTTGGTACAGTAACTGTAATGTTTACAGTATGCTTCTTAATTATTTGCTTATCACTATACGCATTTTGTGCTTTAACTGCCTTTATTTACTATGGAATTAAGTGCAAGAAAGGGCATATCGATAGGCAAGAACTTAGTAATATCGTATTTAAAGGTATCTATCCAAAGCGGTGGCAACGTGGGTTTTAGTTCGGATTATGACAAACCACAAAAGACTCTCGCTGGGGCGCTAAAAAATGGGTTGCGTTACTTTGTTGCTATTTCTAGCTCTTCAGTGGTGCGCTAGCCAATAGAAATGTTTATGCGAAATTCACCTAATACATCCGACTCTCTAAAATGTTTTTTCCAGTAATTAGTTAACACAAATACCCTAAAGGTCTATTTTCAGAGATAGCTAAACATTGAGGTTGGCTTGAAATAATAGTTAATTTGTTTCCAAATTGTGTAGTACGCACATATATTCAAAAAATGAGCGACGAGCACATTTTCTTTTTCTGAATACCTTTAAGACTAGTTAAAAATACGAGTTGGCAATGCGTTACGTTATTTGTTACTAATAGATTTATTAATACCTGAGCGTGACATTGGCAGAAAGGTGCTCGACGCACGTACTATTAAATTGTTAGGTAGCTAGATGGAACTTCAGAGTTGGCCAACACCTTTTGAAAATGGCAGTTTGTGGTTAGTTGATTTGTCATGGGGTACCAAAGAGTGGACTTTAGAGAAATCGAATGGTGTAAAGTACCTGATTAAAGGCGACGCAAAACACGAAAACCATGAACTTGTTGCTCGTGTATTTCACGAAGAATCACAAACTATATACGAGCTATTATTTGAATCTGTAAATGGCTTTCGTTGTCTTGATGAGCATGGGTTGACTGAGGTTTGGAGCGAACAACGACCAAAGTTCAATACTTTTAAAATAAGAGGTCACGGCTGGCACAAAGAAAGTCCGCTAACCTTCTTTATAGGAAATGATGGTGAATGGTCTCACTTAATAGTTACTTCTGACGAATGTTTAGAGGTTGTTTGTCGAGAAAGCCCTACTGTAAAAGTGATTGGTAAAGCAGAGGTTTTCTCTACCTAACAAAGCCATAAAACAATGGACGCAAAACAGCAGGCTTTTGCTTATAGTCAGCCAATTTCTGCCGCTAATGGCAAGTGTTATATTCTTAGGGAAGTTTGGTGAAAGACGAAGAGCTAATCAAAAATCTAATTCCTTTGTGGCATAGTGTTATGGCATGGGCAAAAGAAGTACTGGTTCGTTCATATAAACTGGATGATGCGAAAGATATCTTGGGTCGAGAATACCGAGGAAAAAATCAAATTCCCGGAACGAATTGGTTTTATCGTACACACGGGATAGGTGTTGATGTATTCAAAACCCCCGAAGTCGGCGGAATTGATTTTGATTTCGGAAAAGATGAGCCAGATGAATGGCGATTAAAGATCTTCTTTGAAAAACAATTTAATGATGGTCAATTGCCTTATGCAGATTATCAGCATCTTGCAGACGATGAAGAGCGTTTAGAGAAAGCAATCAAAATGGTCTTAAGCAATTGAGAATATAACAAGCCCATTATGGCAATTGGACGCAAAACGCTTGGCTGGCGCTCATTCATCGTAAATTGTAGCTCACTATTTTTAACCCGTTAATCGAACGTTAGTATCTAAGGTGAAATATTGAAATACGGTGCTTGGGTTTTACTTGCAATGGTATTTACAGGGTTAGGTATCCTGAAACTTGAAAAAGATGAAGTATCCCGGACTGACTTAATTCAAAAGAACGGCACGATTAAATCAGTAAGTTGTAACTCAGGCAGTAAAGACGGATCGCCGACGGTTGTATTGCAAAGTGATGGCATTAGTTCTTCTTATAAAGTCTTAGAAGAGTTTTCATTGAGAACCGATTGCGACGACCAAAAACAAACTTTAATTGGTCGTTCGGTCATAGTTTCTATTCTGCCAAATAATAATGATTTTGCGATGGCTTATGAGTTTATCCTTGATGGAAATAAGATCTACTCATTGGAGGATGTAATCTCTTCTGACAAAGAAACAGCTTATACGCTATTTTTAGTTGCCTTTGTGATGGTAGGCTCATTATTTTTCAATCGCCAAAAATGATACATAACAAACGAATTAATAATGATTGTCTAACGCTTGGCTGGCGCTCAATCATCGTAATTTTAGCCTGCTACTTTGCGCTGGTTAAGCGAGGCGTTATAACTTACAGGAAACCTTCATGGAAATTTCTAAATTAGTTGAAGAAGCAGGGAAACTTCAAGAAGCTAAGGCATATTGTTTTCCTGAGTTAGCAAATGATATTGCTGCTATTGAATTGAAATTTCAGTTTCAAAACAACGTAGCCTTCGAATTAGTCGTTAAGGCATCAGCAATTATGCAATTAACTTTTAATGAGTTATGACATTGCCATTAATTACGGGCATTACCGAGTGTCAGCTTCCATCCTCTATATTTAAAGCTGAATTTCCAAAATTGGCACGAATCGCTCGCTGAGTCTAACTCAAAATTTCCTAGAGTTTAATTTGAACGAACTACGGAAGTTACCCAAAACAGGTCGATTGAGAAGTTAGGTGAATTTTTCAAATCAATTAGTTAACCTGCTTAATTGCTCAGGCTAGCGATCTTTTTACACGTAATAAATAAAATTGCTTATTAAGCCAAATTTAGGTGTAATGAACAAAATAAGAGCTGAGTAATGCAAGGAAAACTTACATAGCAAGGAAAGCGTACATAACACTAGCTAAGCTGATTAAATTCGTTAGCAAAGTGAGAGCCTCCAAAAAGCCTATTTTATATAAGTAAGCCACAGCATAAACAACACCAACTCTGACGCACCGAGCAGGTAGTGGTTTAGTCCAACAAGCTTTAATGCAACACAAATTACGTGTTGAATAAATACTAAAATGTGAGATCAGAAAACTGTTCGATAAATCTTTATAAATTCAAAGAAAGTTAAAATATTAAAAGGGAAATAGCTTATGCCATTAAACGCAAAAGTAAAAACGGAAGTTATTAAAAACACCGAGAATTATGAAGGTCGTGTTCCTCACTTATATCTTGATACTAGGGGCTTAGTAACTGTAGGTATAGGACATCTAATTCCTAATAAATCGGCCATGGCATCTATTCCTTTATACAAGAAATGAGCAAATAATGTGCTTGTATTAGCCTCCTTAGCGGAGAAAGATGCAGAATATGACACAATAAAAAAGCAACATTATGGAAGGTACTTAGCGAGTTACTGTAAGCCTTACACCACATTAGTGATGAAGGATCACGATATAGTCATCCAAAAAGAGAAACATATCGCAGCCTTTTATCGAGAGTTAGTCGGCTATTACAATACCAAAAATGGTTTTTCAACACATTTTGATGCGATGCCGCTTGAGGTGCAGCAAGCGCTATTGGATATGTCTTTTAATCTTGGTATCACGCGCTTAAAAAGCCAATATATCAATATGAATGCACACATAAAGAAAGAGAAATGGGCTGATGCAGCATTGCAAAGCAATCGCATTGGCATTCAGACTCAGCGAAATCTCTACGTAAAAAACCTCTTTCTAAAAGCGCAAGCTAGCGCAAAAAACCATAAGGATTATATTGATGAACTTTAAACATTTTACAACATCCTCAATATTAGCTTTGTGCGCGCTCTGTTTGTTAGCTTGTCAGCATGCGCCTACGGTAAATGAGCAGGTAAAGCAAATGCGCTGGATAAACCCCGATGTGTTTGATGCATCAAAACATACCCGAGGTAGCTTATACAGTTTTGAATTTGACATGACATTCAGTGCAGTGAATGGCGAAAATGTAACCGTTACAAACTGCCTAGAATTAGCTTTGTTTGGTGAGGACCGAGTTAGCCCGCCAGAATATATTTACTGGCAATCAATAAAAATCGACTGTGAAGTAGTAGAAAGATATTATCTTAGCTCCGAAAACGCTGTAAGCTATTGGCCTGAGTCATTTGACTATGAGCTAATTAAACAATTTCCGGCAACTACGCTCCCCTATGTAGGCGGCCAAACGCTCGAAGGTCGAACCGGCACACTTTCAGCCTATGATGCTAATCTTAAGTTTATAGAAAAAAAGAATGACAATCAGATTCATGTTGATGTAGACGATATGGATGTTTATTACGTTCAGTTGGCCCGCGCAGATTTTAATAGAGACGGCGTTCAAGATATTTTTGTTCGTATGGATTGGTATGTGAAAGATGCGTTTGGTAAAGGAACCGATTGGGTGGTGTTAACGAAACTATCACCGGATTCAGCCCCTATGATGCTCTGGCGAAAATAGAGTGCAGAAAATGGGGTTGTGATATAACAAACGGTTTTACGCAGACACTCTAGCATATGAACTTTTTGTGGTTTAGCTGTGCTTATTTTATTTAAAACTCTCCGGCTGATTAGCTGGGGCGTTTGCCCATAGAAACTTTTATGCGAAACTCGCCTAATGCAGATGGCGGCCAAACATATTTATGTCCAAACATGCGTTATCCTCAACGTATGCTCGCACTCAATGATGGCCTTTAGAACGCTCATAGCAAAGGCCATCTCTCTCGAATATTTTAATTACGTAACATATGAATCATCAATCATTTAGCTAGAGGCTCCTAAGAGTCGACTTCTAACTTCAATGAATAATGGCTCTGCATTGGTGTTACTATTTAATCAAAATCTCATCGTGCCTGAGATTCTCATTTTGAATGGCAATCGCCACACGCAAAACTTGCTTTGCTAAATAGACTGGCGTAACTTGATACTGGTACGATGAGTCTATAAGAATAAAAAGGTCAAACGTGACGATTAAACAAGAATCGGTGTTTATTAAACTCGCCGAAAGCCAAACCTTACATTTACGCCGTATCAGTAAGACTGATGCGAAAGGCCCTGCGGTGTTTTTTATGCATGGTGCCGTTGAAAATGGCAAAATCTTTTACACCCACAGCAATAAAGGTTTAGCACCATTTTTAGCTGAGCATGGCTATGTTTGCTATGTGGCAGATTTACGTGGTCGTGGTGAAAGCAAACCCGCGATTTCAAAGCATGCAAAGTATGGTCAAACCGAGGCTATTTTAGAAGATATCCCTGCATTTTTAGATAAAATTAAGCAGCTTGAAGGCGAGCCTGCGCGTTATTGGGTGGCGCACTCATGGGGTGGGGTGTTAATGAACAGTGTGTTTGCCCGTTTTCCTGAGTTGATTGATGATGTGAAAGCCTGCGGCTATTTTGGTTCTAAACGGTCTTTGTATAACCATCACCCAAGCAAGTATATTCAAGGTAATTTGATTTGGTATGGGTTGGCGCCCTTAGTTGCCCGTAAGCATGGCTTTGTGCCGGCTAAAAAGCTGAAATGGGGTAGTGATGATGAAACCCGTAAGTCACATTATCAAAGTATGCAGTGGGCTAAGCGTAAACCTTGGGTCGATACTGACGATGGCTTTGATTACGCTAACGCATTAGCTGATAAGGCACTGCCGCCCATTATGCATGTGGCGGGTGTTAAAGATAAAGCCCTATGCCAGCCGATTGATATTGAAAAATTTATGGAAGAGTCGGGCATCGGCAAGCAAAGGATGACCATTTATGGCCGTAAGTTTGGCCATAAGGTCGATTATGATCATATTAATATGCTTACTCACCCACAGGCGCGTTTTGATCAGTTTGTTGACTTGTTGAACTGGTTTGAGACTCACGCATAAGTGTGTGCATTGCGGTCTCGTAGCGTTTGTATTTTTCTAATGCTTTATCAGTTAACGGCTGTCTTACAGCCGTTTTGCTGAGCGTTGCCACCGGTTTTTTTGACTTATAAAAATCTAAAAACTGTGTGTTGTACTCGATGTTTAAGAACTTACAAAGGGCTGTTAGTGTTTGTTCGCTGTCACTGATAAGTGCTTCATAGCTTAAATCAAAAACCGCCTCTGGCATCACGTTTTGCCAATGCTCCATTAACTGCTGATACAAATCAAAGTACTGTTTAAACTCTGGGAGTGAACAAAAATAAGGTTCGTTTTCAGCAAAATAGTTGCTAAACACCGACCACGCAATTGCATCATATTCGCGCTGCATATTAATAAACTTGGCGTTAGGAAAGAGTAAGTAAATCAATCCAAGTGACTGATAGTTAGCAGGTAGCTTGTTGATCATAAAAGGGCGCACAACTGGCGCTTGTTTTATTCGTTCAATATAAATATTGCGGGCATTGTTAATTAGCCCTTGGTTTAGCTCTGCTAGGCAATCTGGGTAGGGGAGTTGCGTTTGTTGTTCAAGGTATGCAACAACCTGATTACTGATACTGGCATCTTCGCCAAGGCTGGCAAAGTCATTGTGGCTTGCCAGCATTTGCTCTACCAGCGTTGAGCCACTTCTTGGCATGCCAATTATAAAAATGGGGGTAATTGTGCCTGTAAATGTTTTGTCTCTGGCATCAATTAGCTCAGCTGTATTTTGCTCTATGATGCGCTGATAAAAAGGCACTAAGTCATGGGTTTTAAACTGCGTGAGTTTTGTTTGTAGCTTATTAGCAAGGCTGAAGTAGTTAAAAGCTTGTTCTGTATCATTTAACTGATCATAGCTTTTACCAAGGGCATAATAACACACCATTTTTAAGCGCAGGTTATTGGTCAAAGTTAAAAACTGGTGTAGCTCATTTATGTAATTTTGTTCGTTGTTAAAGCGCCCAAACTGTACTAGTTCAAATAAAATGTACGCCGTCACTGGGTAATTTCCCATACCGAGTGCATGCTTTAAAATACTGTACGCTTTGTCTAACTCACCATAAGTTAAATAATGTTGGGCAAGATAGTAATGTGGCTCAGGGTTATGGCTGGCAATTGATTTAGCATATTCGAGTACAGTTAAGGCATCTTGCGGTGAATGCACGCCATTAAAAGCATCGGCAAGGGCATGGAGTGGTTCAAGCATGTGCGGTAGTCGTTCACAGGCTCTTTGTAAAAGGTAAACAGCGGCATCATAACGTTCTAAACGCAGTGCAATGCGGCCCAATCCAAATAACGCTTCGCCATTTTCAGGATCTGAATCGAGAAGGGTTTTAAAATGAAATTCGGCCTCTTTAAGCTTGTTTTCATTCAGTAGTTGATTCGCTTTTTCTAACAGCATAGGAATGGCGGGTTATTTGTTATTTTTATTTACTATAAAACGAAAAAGGCGAAATGTCTTTCGCCTTGGTTAACTATAAATATCCAGAAAAAATCCGGGGTATCGACTTTCTAGGTTGATTGCTCAACCTAGAAAGCTGTTCTATTTAGAAAGTATAGGTAGCTTTCACGTAATAGAAGCCGCCGTTGATACCATATGGCGACGTTTCGTAGTATTTACCACCCCAGTTATTGTTAGGGATGCCAGTACTATCGAAGAAATCAAGTTTCTCTGCTTCTTGGTCGAATAAGTTTGTCGCACCAACAGAGAAGCTAAGCTCTTCAGTTAGGAAGTAAGTCACTTCTGCATCAATCGTTACTGCAGCATCAGCTGTTTTCGCTGTTGCATCGTAATCTACGTGAACACCTTGGTATTCGCCATAGTAGTTAACACGTGTAAATGCAGAGAAGTTCTCCCATTGTTGTGCCCAGCTAAGTGTTGCACGGTGGTTTGGTAAGTCATTTTCTAAACGGCTTACTTTAAATTCACCAGTAATGTCTGTTGACTTAGTTACTTCTGTGTCGTTCCAGTTGTACGCTAAGCTGAATGTTGAGCTACCGCCTAACAAATCAGTTGAGTAGTTAGCTACTGCATCAATACCTTGCGTTGTTGTATCGAAGTCATTGGTGAAGAAGCTTACTTGCGCTAAGTTTTGTACGTTTGGTACGCCTGCTGCTTCAAGCGTGTCCTTGTCTGCTTGGCTTAACTCAATTTTATCTGATTGACTGATACGGTCATCAACTTGGATGTTGTAGTAGTCAACTGTGAAGAATAAGTCGCCAAGTGTCCATACTGCACCAAACGTGTAGCTTTGAGACTCTTCAGGTTGTAGCTCTGTACCACCTAACTGCACAGCAATTGGATTTGTTGGTGGTAAAAGTGCCGAGTCAACAAGTACACCGCTGCTTAGGTTTGTTTGAACGTTACTTACGTTCGCTTGACCAACAGTTGGTGCACGGAAACCTGTACTGATTGAACCACGAATGTTCAAGTCTTCAGTTACGTGGTATTGACCCGTTATCTTGTAGTTAGTTGTTGAACCAAACGTGTCGTAGTCTTCATAGCGTAGCGCTAAGCCCATTAAGAAGTCTTCTGTGAATGGTGCTTCAACATCAACGTATGCAGCATAGTTACGACGAGTGTATTCGCCAGCATCAGATGGTTTGAAACCAGGGAAACCGTTCGAGCCGATACCAAAACCTTGTTCAGTTAGTGGGCCAGCTGTGAAAGACGCTTCGTCACCAGAAACAACAGTAAAGGTTTCTTCGTGCCATTCAAGGCCACCGGCAACGTTTACATCGTAAGCT
Organism: Pseudoalteromonas sp. BZK2; assembly: GCF_014349195.1. Classification (NCBI taxonomy): domain Bacteria; kingdom Pseudomonadati; phylum Pseudomonadota; class Gammaproteobacteria; order Alteromonadales; family Pseudoalteromonadaceae; genus Pseudoalteromonas; species Pseudoalteromonas sp. BZK2. Next base: position 11,550 of record NZ_JACSOG010000034.1, read on the forward strand.
AAACCAAAGTCAAAACCTTTTGATAAATCTGCGTTAAAGTTTTTCTCTAACTGTGAGTATTTACCTGGGCTGAAATCGCGCGGGCTTTCTGGGCCTAATGACGCATTGATTGTGTCATAGATGAAGTAGCGTGATTCGTTGTAACCAACTGTACCGCTTAAGTCATAGTATGCACCTTCAAGGAAACCAGATGTGATTTCACCTTTAGTACCAATTGTTAATGCAGTATCTGTGATGTTACCACCGAAGTTAGGTGTAAAACCGCCCGGAAGCATTTCGTTAAACGCAAAACAGTCTGGGTTGTTAGCAACTTCATCGATGTATCTTTGGTTATCTAAAACGTTATCATCAATCATGATATCGGTAGGACAGTTACCGCTCATATCGCCAGTTAAATCACCAACAAGCAGTGTTTCACCGCCGTCATTTGAGTAAACACCTGGGCGAGTGTGTGGGTTACGATAGTAGAAACCACCACGTACATCACGCTCAGAGTAGTTACCAAACATGTAGAATTCAGATGAATTACTTAACTCAAGACCGATGTTACCAAAGATAGTAATATCATCATCAACTTCTGGTGCGCCCCAAACTTGTGCTAACGAAGATACTTCAGGCACACCTGCGGCATCTAGTGCGGCTGCATCAGGGCGTTGTACTGAGCGGCTAGTCGCATCAGCTGTTTTATATTGGAAGCTTAAGTTAGCAAAACCACTATCGGTAAATGGTAGACCCACGTTACCAGAAATTTGCGTTGTATCGCCATCGCCTTCGTAGTATTCACCTTGACGTATTTCGAATGAGCCGCCTTCAGAGGCATCTTTTAATACAAAGTTCATTACACCCGCGATTGCATCAGAACCATACTGTGCAGCAGCACCATCACGAAGTACTTCTACTTGCTTTAAGGCAATACTTGGAATAACAGAGATATCGGCACCTTGAGCACCATCATTAATACCACCACCTAAGAAAGCGATAACAGATGCACGGTGACGGCGTTTACCATTAACAAGTACTAAAGTACTGTCAGAAGGAAGGCCACGTAAGTTAGCTGGGCGAACAAGTGACGCAGCATCACTAATTGGGTTTTGGTGAACGTTAAAAGAAGGAACGGAGCCTTTTAAAAGCTCAAGCATATCGGTGTTACCACCTTTATCTAGCTCTTCACCACCAATGATATCAATGGGTACTGGTGAATCACCGATTGAACGTGGTGCTGAACGAGTACCCACCACGGCAATTTTCTCTACATTTTTGTTAACTTTCGTCTCTTCAGCTGCTTGCTCTGCAGCAACAACCGAACCCGACACAAACAGGCCTGCTGTTGTAGTCGCTAAAGCAAATTTAATTGCTTGTTGTAGCGCATTATTTTTGAATTTCATTCCGACTTCCCCAGTTAGAATAGTTATGATTATGTCACCAAATAAAGTATTAGAACTTGGTGTAAATCTCTTATACATCCTGTAAATAATTTTTGCAAATTGTTAATTTTATGTTGTTTTGTGGGTGTTCCTTTGTTCTTTGTCGTTCTTTTGTGGATTATCTTATTGAAAGTAAAGAGGATAATTTATTCTCGATATTGGGTTTTAGCGTAAAAAAATATATAAATTATGCAAAAATAATTAGATAGAAGGCTTTTTTGGATGGTTTTTGAACGGTTTTTGATTTGGAACGGTCTATTAAGCTTGTTGTGAATTATTGCTTAACCGCCATTGTTGCAGTTTTTTTCGGTATTCATCCCATACACATGGGCAACAGCTACCACCTCCACAACACTCATCTGAAGCTGGTTTTTTGGGTTTTGGCTCAGCTTGTTGTTTAGGTTGGTTCATTTTTAATACTGAAAAATGGTTACGAATAGAGTATTAAGGATAAAGTAAAATCTAATATAAGTAAATTATGCTTTGTGAACGTCGCATGCTGTGTGAAAATAACTAAATGCGATTATATAAAGTTATTCATCGAGCCCCATTTCGAGTGGCTAAAATTACCAAAAAGCGTCAAACATTACGTTTTAAGCGCGCTATGGTAGCACTCAAAATCGCACTTGCCCAAGAAAAGCAAGAAACAAAAGAAATGCTTCATATTTATAGGCGATACACCCAAGGCCAAGCTACTAAAGAAGAATTGCATACTGCCAATGAGCAATTTATAGATATCTTAAAAGGGCTTGGTTTAGGTGTGTTTGCAGTTTTACCCTTTGCGCCTATTACCATTCCTTTGGTTGTAAAGCTGGGGCAATGGGTTGGTGTCGATGTGCTACCTAGTTCATTCAATATTAATAAGTCAATTAAAGAGCTGGATCAACAATTAGCAAAAGAAGAAAAAGAGAAACAAAACAAAGACTGATTAGGTTTTTTATCTGATTTTGCCTATACCTTTTGTATCAAGATATTGGTATGCTTAAATACCTTTTCTTTATATCGAGTCGTTTAATGAGTTCATTAATTCGCCATTCTTCTTCGGGAATTCCCCTGTCATTTATTGCTAAAGCTGACCTATCAACGTGGTTAACCGAGCAGCCGCAAGCCTTACAAAATTGGCTAACAAATTGTGATTTTAAAAACAAAGGCATGGCCTTAGTTGCTAATAATGAAACCGGTTCACTTGAGCATGTTTATTGTCTGGTAAATGATTTACAAGACTTTTGGTTAGCAGGTGACTTATCAACAAAACTGCCTGCAGGTTGTTACCAAATACAAGGTGATGAAAAGTTTGTAGAGCAAGTAACACTGGGCTTTGTGTTAGGCGGTTACGAGTTTAGTGAATATAAAGAAAAACCTTCGCCACGCGCTACCCTTGCCATTAAAGACGAATCGTTAGTAAAGCGTTTATCTCAGTATGCAAGTGCAATTAATTTAGTTCGTGATTTAGTGAATACGCCTGCTGCGGATATGATGCCGCAGCATTTATCACAAGTAATGGCTGATTTAGCTGATACCTTTGATGGTGAGTTCAGTGAGTGGGTGGGTGATGAATTATTAGAGCAAAACTACCCAACGATTCATATGGTTGGTCGTGCGTCTGAGAATAAACCTCGCTTACTTGATCTACGTTGGGGCGCAAAAGATGCACCGCAAATTACCTTAGTCGGTAAAGGCGTGTGTTTTGATTCTGGCGGTTTAGATTTGAAACCAAGCTCAGGGATGCGCAACATGAAAAAAGACATGGGCGGTGCGGCGCATGTTATTGGCCTTGCGCAGTTAATTATGGCTGCCAACTTACCAATTCGCTTACGTGTTCTGGTACCTGCGGTTGAAAATGCGGTTTCTCGAAATGCATTTAGACCGGGTGATGTGATCAAAACTCGTAAAGGGATCACAGTAGAAATTGATAACACGGACGCTGAGGGCCGTTTAGTGCTGTGTGATGCACTTGCTGAAGCGCAAAATGATAACCCCGATCTTATCGTTGACTTTGCAACCTTAACTGGTGCTTGTCGTGTAGCCCTAGGTACAGAATTACCTGGCTTTTTCGCAAATAACCGTGAAGTGGCTAATAAACTGATGGATGCAGGTGAAAGCTGTCATGATCCTGTATGGCAACTGCCGTTATTTGATCAATACAAAGCATTATTAAAAAGTGACGTAGCAGATATTGCTAATTGTGCTTCCACTCCATTTGGTGGTGCGATCACCGCGGCACTTTACTTAAAAGAGTTCGTCGAGCCAAGTACGCCATGGGTTCACTTTGATGTGATGGCCTGGAACTTACGTGCATTACCGGGTCGTCCTGCAGGCGGTGAGGCACTGGGTATTCGTGCTGTGTTCAACTACCTACAAGATCGCTTCCAATAAGTTAAAGCTGGTAAAGCTCTAACGGTAAATCATCGGGATCGGCAAAAAACGTAAATTGCTTCCCGGTGATTTCATCCACTCTTATTTCTTCAACCGAAATGCCTTGTTGTTCTAAATAATGCTTAGATTTTGCAATATCGGCGACTTTAAACGCCAAATGGCGTAGCCCTTGTGCTTCTGGATAGCTTGGTCTCGGTGGCGCTCCAGGAAACGAAAAAAGCTCTATTTGGCTGCCATCAGGAAGTGCTAAATCTAATTTATACGAGTCACGTTCAGCGCGGTATTGTTCGTGAATGATTGGTAGCTTTAATATTTCATTATAAAAATGCTTTGATTTTTCATAGTTGCTACAGATGATTGCAGCATGATGTATGCCTAATAGATCCATAAATTAATCCTTTTATGCCCATAAAAAAACGCGGACTAAGCCGCGCTTCTCTATAAATGATAGGAGTATTACTGTGCCGCTTTACATGCTGCAACAGCCGGTGCAACCAGTTCAAGACCTGTTTTATCACACTCAGGTAGAGCTGCATCAGAAACCGCGATAGGTGTTACACGCTCGCCCCATTTAATGTAACTCGCCGCCCAAGTTAAACCAGCACCAAAGGCTGCTGACATAATGTTTGAGTTAGGTTTGATAAGGCCTTGCTCAACCGCTTCACAAATGGCAATCGCAATTGTTGCAGCAGACGTATTACCGTAATCGGCAATGTTCACCATGACTTTTTCGTCAGCTACTTTCAAACGTTGCTGAATAGCTTGGATAATACGTAAATTGGCTTGGTGAGGAACTAATACGTCAATGTCATCAAGCTCTAACTGCGCTTGGTTCAGCACGTCGTCACAAGCTTCGCTCATCCCTTTAACAGCACGTTTGAAGATTTCGCGACCTTCGAATAATAAGTTAGAAGGGCCAATTGGCTCGTACTTATTTAAATCGCTACCGAAGTTTTCGATATGCAGAATGTCGCGATCTTCACTGTCGCAACCTGTTTTAGTGGCAAGTAAACCTGATGGTGTGTCTGAGGCTTCTAATACCACGGCACCAGCACCATCACCGAATAATACAGCACTGTCGCGACGTGCCCAGTTGATGTACCACGTCATACGTTCAGCGGCAATAACGACTGCTTTTTTGATCATACCTGCACGAATTTGTGCCGTTGCTGCTTGTAATGCATATAAAAAGCCTGAACATGCAGCGTTTGTGTCCATTGCTGCAGCGCCAACCGCGCCAATGTTTTTTTGCACTAAAGAGGCCGTATTTGCCACCATGGTTGATGGTGTACAAGTTGCAAGAAGTACAAGATCAATGTCTTTACCATCAACACCAGCACAAGCAAGCGCTTGCTTTGCGGCAACGGTCGCTAAATCGGCAGTAGAAACATGGCTGACACGGCGAGATTTGATGCCTGTACGTGTTGTGATCCATTCGTCATTGGTATCAACAATATTGCTAATTTCATCATTGCTGATGCTTGCTGGTGGTATACATTTACCCCAGCCAGTAATTTGGGCATAAGACATAATGTGTTCTCTTTATGTGGTCAGACTTGTTAAATTTTCCCGAAGTTATATCAAAATTCACTTGTTAACACTAGTTCATTGCCGCGCTATGTCGTAAATAATGGCATTTACTCAGTATTTAAGTTAAACCTAGTATAAAAAAGAGGCGATTATGAAAAAAATAAATCTAAAAATAAGCACATTATCGGTACTATCTTTGTTATCTACGTTTGTGGTTAATGCACAAACCACCCTTATTCATGCAGGAAAGGTACTTGTTGGCACTGAACAGAGTGTTAAAGAGCAGCAAACGCTGGTTATTGAAGGTAATAAAATTGCTGCAATAAAAGCAGGCTACTTAACAACACAGCAGTTAGGCCTCAGTGATGCAGATGTTTTTGATTTAAAAAATCAGATGGTCTTGCCGGGTCTAATTGATATGCACGTTCATGTTACCTTTGAGCGAGATGCAACGCGTAACCCACATCAATGGGTCACTGAATACGAAGCAGATTATGCACTACGTTCTTTAAAATACTTAAAACGCACGGTTAATGCGGGTTTTACCTCTGTGCGCGACCTAGGTAGCAGCTATCAAGTTATCTTCCCTTTAAAACGAGCGGTTGAGCGTGGCGACATTGTTGGCCCGCGCATTTTTGCAGCAGGTGATATGATCACACCGACCGGCGGCCACGCTGACATGCATGGCTATCGCCGTGATATTACCAAAGCGACAGAGGGTGGGGGCTTAGGTGTGTGTGATGGTGCTGACGATTGTACTCGTGCGGTACGCGATGTGATTAAAAGTGGTGCCGATGTGATCAAAATTACGGCAACAGGGGGTGTTTTAAGTAATACAGCGGCCGGGGTTAATCAGCAATTTACTGATGAAGAGCTCAGTGCCATTGTTAACACTGCTCATCATTTAGGCCGAAAAGTCACCGCTCATGCTCATGGCACAGAAGGTATAAAAGCAGCTCTCAGAGCGGGTGTTGATTCAATCGAACATGGCTCTTTTTTAGATAAAGACACAGTTAAATTATTTAAAAAGCAAGACGCGTATTTAGTTCCAACCTTACTCGCTGGCGCGACAGTAAAAGAAGAAGTGCTAAATAACCCTAATATGCCAAAAGCTATTGCTGAGAAGGTTGAATTTGTGGCGCCAAAAATGGAAGAGTCGTTTAAATTAGCATTAAAAAATAACGTGAAAATAGCCTTCGGCACCGACTCAGGCGTATCTAAACATGGTGATAATGCCAAGGAGTTTGAGTTATTAGTTAATTATGGCATGACGCCTAAGCAAGCAATTAAATCAGCCACAGTTGAAGCTGCTAAACTATTAGGTCAAAGTGATAACCTCGGTGACTTGAGTGTTGGTAAACAAGCAGATATTATCAGCGTGAATATGAATGTACTTGATAACATTAGTGAACTTAGTCAGGTTCAGTTTGTTATGAAGGGCGGTAAAGTGCTCAAACAGTAAGGGTTACTATGGGCGGTAAAATTAAAGAGACGTTATTTAATCATTTAATTGATGCTGAGCGGCAGCTACTTGAGCCAGAAGTTCGGCAATCTGCTGAAGCGCTTGATGCATTACTTGATGATGATTTTATTGAAATAGCTGCTGATGGTACGTCTTTTAATAAGTTCCAAGTGTTAACCCGTCTGCCAACTGAGGTAGTACCGCAGTTTTATAATCAACACTTTAAAGGTCGAATGCTCAGTGATGATATTGCACAGCTGAGCTATCAAGCAGCCTTTAGACGTTCTGCGCGGTCAGAGTTTAATTACTCCATTCGTATGTCACTGTGGCGTTTTAATGGTAAACAATGGCAAATGGTGTTTCATCAAGGAACGCCTTGTGCTGTTTTTACAATTTCAATGGACGATGATTAAGTTTTAAAGAGTCCGTTATGCAAACCGATCCGGCGATTAGTCGCCTACTAATTTTAAGAAGCGCCGCAATCGCCGTACAATTTGTCGCTGTTATTGCGGTGTACTTTCTATTTGAATACCAAATCCCCTTACTGCCTTTACTTGCTGTTATTTGTGTTGAAGCAATCTTTCAGCTGTTAAGTATATTCGCTTATAGAAAAGTAACCAAAGCCAGACCAGCCGCTGTACTGATGCAGCTGACAGCCGATTTACTGTTTTTAACGATTTTGCTGTCATTAAGTGGCGGGGCTACCAATGCATTTGTGTCGTTATTACTGTTACCGATAATGATCGCTGCGGTCTCTGTTAATGCGAAAGGGCTTGCTTATACCGCAGTGCTGGCAATCGCCGCTTATAGCTTTTTACTAATAAATATGCCTGAGCACACCATGCACCAAATGCAGATGACGCATCATTTTATTGGTATGTGGATTAACTTTGTTATTAGCGCCATTGTTATTGCTTTTGTTATTGGTACATTAAACAGTACATTGAGAGCAAGAGAAGCCACCATTGCACGAACTCGTGAGCAACAATTAAGGCATGAGCAATTATTAACGCTTGATGGCGCTGCTGCACAAGTAACGCACCAACTTGCAACGCCTATCGCAAACTTACAGCTGTTATTTGAAGAACTGAAAGAACAACAAGCTGATGACCCCATTGTACAAGAAATGGCTAAGCCATTAGCCCAGTGTAAAGAACAGCTTGCTCATTTTAGGTCGCTTTCAAATGCCTTAAGGACCGGTCAAACACGGCAAGTGATCAGCGCTGAAACACTACAAAGCACCATTCAAGATGCGATGACACTGCATTTTCCAGAGCAAAACTTACAGTGGCTAAATAACGCCCCTGATTGTTCGATTTTAAGTGATGCCATGCTGTTACCGGCTATTTTAAACTTGCTGCAAAACGCCGTATCGGCGAATAACCATAATCAGCAATACTGCGTAGAAGCTAAGTGGCACATAGATCAGCAAACAGTTTCATTGTCGTTACGTGATTTCGGTCAAGGTTTTAGCGAACAACAAATGGCATCATTAGGTGGCCAACTCATGCCAAGTAACAATGGTATGGGGATGGCAGTTATGCTTTCGAATGTGACTTTAGAGCGCTTAAATGGCTCATTAACACTAAGCAATCACCCACAGCAAGGTGCAATTGCGATGGTTAGTTTAAAAATTGTATGAAACTTTTAATTATTGAAGACGATGAAAATCTTGCCAGCACACTGGCAAGGCGTTTTACAAAACAAGGCTTCACATGTTCACTTGCTCATAACGCTGAGCAAGCTTTACAGCATATAACCACTTTTGAGGCGAGCCATTTTCTGGTGGATTTAAAACTCGGGGATGATAACGGCCTTGCGCTAATTAAACCCTTAAGAGAACAATTTCCTTCAGCTCGTATTGTGTTACTCACTGGGTTTGCCAGTATTGCCAGTGCAGTCGAAGCCATACGATTAGGTGCTGACGACTATTTACCAAAACCTGTCGATTTTAATTCACTTTTAAAAACAATCTTGGGAGACGCCGAGGTAAACCTATCACTTGAAGAATCAAAGCCAAACAAAATTATGTCGCCAGAGCGCCTTGAGTGGGAGCATATCCAACATGTTTTGCACAGTAACGATGGTAATATTTCCGAAACTGCGCGCCAACTGAATATGCACAGAAGAACATTGCAGCGTAAATTACAGAAAAAACCAGTTAAGCAGTAAAGTGATTATTAACGTAAGTAAAATAATTAGAAGGCGTAAATCAGTACAGGATTGAATTCTAAATAGGTACAAAATTACGTGTTTTAAATTTGCTGCATCGCTGATCCTTAACTAAAGTCATGTTAAACCTAATCGTTGTATGAGTCTGGTGTATGCATTTTTATCAACTTAACTTTTTCGCAATTTTTTTTGCAGGTCTTGCTTCATTCTTATTGGGAATTGTCTGGTATTCACCTTGGTTATTTAAGCGTATTTGGATGGAGAGCTGTGGTCTAACTGAGTTAGATTTGCAACAAATTAATCCATTTAAAGTTTTTGGTAGCAGTTTAATATTATGCTGTTTGATCTCATTTAGCTTTTCATTATTTGTTGGGCCCAATGTTGCTGTTGGGGTGGCTGTTGGTACAGGTTTTATAATTGGTTTATGTTGGGTAAGCCTTGCTATAGGCATAGGCTACATATTCGAGCAGCGGCCGTTAAAACTGTTTTTGGTAAATTCAGGTTATGCTATTTTACAATTTTCATTAATTGGCTTGGTTTTGGGTCTCTGGTCATAGCGTGATAGCATGCACTTTTTGAAATAATAAATGGATTAATGGCAAAACCAAATAAAAAAGGGCCAACTAAAACGGTCGATATTTTTTGTTCACAATGTAAAACGCAGTTATTTAAATACCGTAAAGGTGGAAAAGGCGCGTTGGTTAAATGTTTTGTTGAACGGATTAGCCAAGATTTTACCAATGACACCGGTATTTGCCCTGACTGCCAACGCCCATTTGCCCGCCAGACCATGATCCGTGGTACTCCAGCTTTAAAAATAATCGGTGGTAAGGTGACACATAAATAGAATTAAAATACGGACATTTATCCTCGTTTCTTACTCATGCTCTGATACTATTGACCGGTTTGCTGTTTCAATGAATGAAAACAACCCTCCCCATGGATTGGGCCAGTTGTATGGGTATAAACATATGAAAAAAATGGACTCACGCACGTGATAGCACTTTTATTTGATATAATTGGCATGACAGGCACATTCTTAGTGGTTGGTGCTTTCTTTTTACTACAACTGAATAAAGCATCGCCAACCGGCCTTGTGTATAACATGATGAACTTAACGGGCGCAATTCTGTTACTGATCAGTCTTTGTTATAACTTTAACCTTGCTAGTTTTGTTATTGAGATTTTCTGGATAGCGGCGTCACTTATTGGATTATATAAGTACATCAAAGCAAAGCGTACTGGAAATGTTGAAACAGCTTAATTAAGCTTGGCTCATTAAAACAGACGTTTTTAGAAACCCATTTACAGTTGAAAATGGGTTTTTTTGTCGCTATTTAAGAAAACTTTATAAACTAAAATTATAAAAAACATTGCAAGCTTACCAATCTTTTGTATTAATAGTGTAAACATGGTGTTGCTTTTGCAACACGGGCTATAAGTACAGGTATCGCTTACCGTGGATCTTTTCAGATGTTCAGCACTTTTTACTATTGCAGTTGCCTCAACCTCGCCAGTGGTTGCAAACGCGGCTGAAGAGCAAGACTTATTCTCTTTAAGTTTTGAAGACTTACTTAATGTTCAAGTCGATATAGCAAGTAAAACCAACGAAACTTTGTCATCAGTCCCTTCTACAATAAGTGTTTTTAGTCGTAAGCAAATTCAAGCATTAGGGGTTGATAACGCCTACGAAGTGATGAATTTTGTGCCTGGTATGCAATCAACTCGAGGTGATTGGGTAGGGGCGGTGCCTAAAGATCATGCTCGGGGCGTTTATCAAGATAGCGGTAATGTTTTGGTGATGATAAATGGTGAGCGAATAAATGAATCATCATTTGGTAAGGCTTCTGTTTATTTGCCTTACATACCTGTGGAAGTTATCGAAAAAATAGAGTTTATTCGCGGCCCTGGGTCAGCACTTTATGGCAGTAATGCATTTTTAGGTGTTATGAATATTGTTACCTCTAAAGAGCGAAATGCATTGCAATTTGTAGTTGGTAACAATGGCCGATACGGCACAACAGGTCAGTTCAACAGGATATTTAGTGACAATACACGTATTTTTGCAAATTTCTCTTATGAACAAAAGGACGGTGAAAGCTATCCGCAGGGGGTCAAAGATCCACTTGAGGCAATTTATCTAGACACAGGTATTGATTATAAAAAACTGCAATTACGTGCCCGTTACAATGAAACATCCCTTGATGAATTTTTAAACCTCGCTGGATATTCTAAGCAAAACCAACATAACAGTGATAACACCTTTGTGGGAATTAAATACAACTGGATCAATAACGATAAGTTAAAGCTAGATTCTAGTTACTCATTCACAAAGCATAATATTTCAAGTGCAGGGTTAATCGCTACATTTGACGATATTCCAGACTTTCTCATTGGCCCTGCGTGGCAAACAACTGACAGTAAATTCGAAACTGAGCTAAGTTATCAATTCGATAACCAATGGCAGCTTGCTGCGGGAATTGAATACTCAGAGGCTAAGCAAACTGAAGCAGGAGTTCGCACGTCTTATTATGATTTCGATTCAGAGCAAATAATTATCGACCCTGCCTTTGAACAGCAAGGGATCGTGTCTGTGATGGACTTTCCTGAGTTTTCGTCACTTAAGTTTACATTCGAAACCTTGAGTGCTTATGGGCAGCTAAAAATACCATACTCAGATGCACTTACTTTATTTATTGGCGCACGCTATGACGATGTGAAGGACATCGACAGTAAACTTTCTCCACGTCTTGCGGGTGTCTATAAAATAAATTCAGAGCATACTGTTAAGCTGCAATATGGTGAATCGTTTAGAACACCGGTTACCAATGAGCTGTTTTCAAATGATGATGTGACAATAGGTAACCCATCGCTTCGCTCTGAGTCGATAAAAACAACTGAACTTGTTTGGCATTATAAAACCTCAGAGTTACAAGCTAATGCAGTGCTTTTTTATAATGAACTTAATGATTTTATAAATATTGAGCCAACATTATCAGATGATGCATTGTTTACCTTTACAAACTCATTCAACACCCAAAACAGTGGTATCGAGCTTGATAGCACTTGGCAATCAAGTAAAGATTTTTCGATTACAGGCACTTATACGCAATACTTTGAAGATCCAATCAATGCGAGCTTTAAGCGCTTTGCAAGCATAATCAGTAGTTATAACTTATCTGGTTCATGGCAGGTGAGCTTAAACTTATTGTGGCGCGATACAGTTGAAGTAAGCTCAGATACAGGTGCTCACTTTAAACAATCTGCTTACAGCTTATTGGGTGGCAGTTTAAAATGGCAGTTAAACAACAACAGCCAACTAATGCTAAAAGCAGAAAATTTGTTAGGAAAAAAATACAACGCATTTGATCCTCGCATTGACAATGGCGCAGTCGCTGGTACAACTGAGGAATTATCGTTACACTACCAATTCAATTTCTAGTAGTCCTGTTCGTAAGGTTTGAATGTCGTCATTAAGTAAAAAATTTATTGCAGCAGGTGTATTGCTAATAATGCTGTTAATATTAGTTTTTTATCTCGGTAGAAGCCATGATTACGAACAAGCTCAGCATCAAAGTCAAACACAAGCTACTCAGCTAAGCCATTATATCGCAAGTGAATTAGCACGATTTAAAACCATACCTAGCTTAGTAAGTGCCAATGATTTGGTAAAATCATTTATTGTCGAAAAAGGTGCTGGTGGAGATGCGGTCAATGATTATCTTGAAGATATTCAACGAGCGAGTGGGGCTTCAGATGTTTACGTAATGGATTTGTCAGGCACTGTTTTAGCAAGTAGTAACTGGCAAGTTGACTATACTTTCTTAGGAAGTAATTTTGCTTTTCGGCCGTATTTTTATTTAGCCAAACAAGGTGAAAAAGTTGCTTATTTTGCTTTGGGTATGCGCTCTAGTGAGCGAGGCTTTTATTTTTCTGAGCCGTTATTTTATCAAGGCGAGGTGGTTGCGGTAGTGGCACTAAAAGTTAATGCCAAAAAATTTGAACAAGACCGCCAGCTACTCAATGCATCAGACACTTCACATTTCTACATTGCTCTTGAAGACAACGTTATTGTTATGTCTGATGTAGCTGATTGGCGTTTAAAGTCACTTAAGCCCCTTGATAATGAACAAATGGCTGCATTAGTTAAATCGCGCCGATATCTGTCACATAAACCCACTTTACTGCCCTATACCCATAAACCTCTAAATGAACAAACCATACTTCAAAAAGTTTTATTAAACGGTAAGCAATCGCGCTTTATTAGTGCTGTTGAAAGCATTGATATCATTAACGCCAAAGCGAGTGTGTTGGTGGATGTGACGAATGTCGAGCTTGCACAAATCCCTAGGCTTCTTTGGTTTAGTGTGTTTTATGCTATTGCGGTAGTACTTATTCATACGGCAATGGTACGTTTTGCTGGTTATAAAAAGCTATTGTTTTCTAGGCACAGTCTTGAGCAAGAGGTTATAGAACGTACTCAGGCTCTCGAAAAGGCTCAAAAAGCGCTGATCCAAACAGCTAAACTTGCAACTATTGGTCAGTTAAGTGCAGGCATTAACCATGAAATCAATCAGCCATTAAGTGCCATGAATACCTACTTAGTGAGTGCAAAAAGGTTACTTATCAAAGGAAATATTGAGCAAGCCAGCGAAAATTTAGTTTTGGTGCAGTCGTTAATAGAGCGTGTACACAAAATTGTTGCACAGCTAAAGCATTTTAGTAAACCGGCACAAACTCAACTGAGACAGCAAAGCTTAGCGAGTATGTTAAAAAATGCCTTAATGATTGCAAGCGCACAGTTAAAGCAAGATGATATCGAAGTTAAAGCCGCAGATATTGATGCAAACATAACAGTATGGGTCGACAGCGTTAAGTTTGAGCAAGTCTTGGTTAACGTGATCACTAATGCCAGCCAAGCAATGAGTGAATCTGACAAACGCGAACTGAGCTTTGAGCTTGAACTGTTTGACGACCGAGTAAAGCTATCAATTCTCGATACTGGCCCGGGTATTGATCAACATGCATTAGGTAATATCTTTGAGCCATTTTATAGCACTAAAACCAGCAATGGTTTAGGCCTGGGCTTGTCTATTTCAAGGCAAATAATCGACTCATTTAATGGCCGCCTAACGGCCCATAACCGCCCTAAGGGCGGAGCACAATTTATTATAACTTTACAAACTAACAAGGAAACATCATGAGTGAAGTTGCAGCGACCTGTGATCAGGTAATCGTTATCGATGACGAAGCGGTGATCCGTGATTCATTGAAGCAGCTCCTTGAGATTGAAGGTTATCAAGTTCAGTGTTTTAGTGAGCCTACAGCGGCACTTTCAAAATTAAGTCGTCGCTTCGAAGGTATTGTACTAAGCGACATAAACATGCCAAAAATGGATGGCTTGGCATTTTTAGAGCAAGTTAAAGCCTTTGATAGCGAGCTACCGGTTATTTTTCTTACCGGCTTTGCTGATGTATCTGTGGCCGTTAAAGCCATGCAGCTTGGTGCTTATGATCTATTTGAAAAGCCGCTAACTGAGCAGTTATTAGATTGTATTGCTCGTGCTTCAGAAAAACGTGCGTTAGTAATGGAAAACCGCGCCTTAAAAATTGCTGTTGAAAAAACGTCTGCGCCCGGTGTGCGTATTTTGGGTGAAACCGAACAAATGCAACAAATGATGCATTTACTTAATGCGGTAATCGATACGCCAGCAGATGTGCTAATAGAAGGTGAAACAGGCACGGGGAAAGAGTTAGTTGCTCGCTATTTACACGATCAAAGTAATCGTTCAGCGGCTAATTTTGTTGCTATAAACTGCGGCGCAATACCTGAGCAACTTATTGAAAGTGAGCTTTTTGGTGCAGCCAGTGGTGCATACACAGGGGCGACACAATCTCGCCAAGGTAAGTTTGAATTTGCCAAAGGCGGCACTGTCTTTTTAGATGAAATAGAGTCTACGCCTGCGAGTTTACAAGTAAAGTTGTTGAGGGTGCTTGAAGAGCGCAAAGTAACCCCTGTAGGTGACAACCACGCCATTGATTTAGATGTACGTATAGTTGCTGCTACCAAAGTAGACTTAATGACACTAGTCGAAGCAGGGGAGTTTAGAGCCGATTTATATTACCGCCTAAATTTAGTAAAAGTGAGTATTCCGGCATTACGTGACAGAAAAGCTGATATTCCACTGCTTTTTAAACACTTCAGCTCGATAGCGGCGACACGTTTTCATAAGCCGCCTGCGCCATTGAGTAGTGAAGCTAAACAACGACTCCTTGCGTATGATTGGCCGGGAAATGTGCGAGAGCTTAGAAATCAGGCTGAACGTGCGGTATTGCTAGGTTCTGATCTTGCGTTTGCTTCTTACAGCGACACAAATAATCAAAATGAACTTGCTCAAGATCTAAGTCTTGCTGAGAAGATTAGCTTTTATGAGCAGTCACTCATCGAAGAAGCGCTAGAGCGAAACAACGGCAGCATAAAAGACACCATGGTCACATTACAAATTGCCCGTAAAACCCTTTACGACAAGATGACCAAATACGGTATTAATCGCGAAATGTTTAAAGACTAAACAAACCTCTCACATTAAACTCTTCACAATGGGTGGAACAAGTGACAGCATATTTTTATAAATGTGTGGAAATCCACCCATAAAAGCCAGCCTCTTTTACGCCAAAAAAGTTAATCGACTGTTATTTAACAGCTTTTTTAAAATTAACTAAGTTGGCAACCAACTTGCCTTACTAGTTAGGAACAACAATTTGAACCTAATAAGGGGCGCATAATGACAACAATATTCACTCATACAAAAACACGCGTAGCAGCGGCTGTGATTTTAGCGAGCACAGCTGGCTCAGCAATGGCAGCAGACTACGCGGTATACGGTAAAGCAGAAGTTC
Source organism: Pseudoalteromonas sp. BZK2 (assembly GCF_014349195.1). Lineage (NCBI taxonomy): Bacteria > Pseudomonadati > Pseudomonadota > Gammaproteobacteria > Alteromonadales > Pseudoalteromonadaceae > Pseudoalteromonas > Pseudoalteromonas sp. BZK2. Next base: position 27,413 of record NZ_JACSOG010000034.1, read on the forward strand.
AAATAGCAAACACAGATACAGGCGTTATGCGCTATGTTGATGAAGGTACGCAAATCGAAGCACCTTTTTCGCGCATTGGTATTAAAGGTAGTCACAAATTAACAGAGTCACTTAAAGCAGTATTCAAATACGAAGTACAAGTAAAAGGCTTTGAACATGATGATACCAGTGAGCCATTTTCAGCTCGTAATACTTACTTAGGCCTTGCAGGCGATTTTGGTGAAGTGGTTGTCGGTCGTAACGACACGCGTTTTAAATATTCTGAAGGTAAAGTTGACGGCTTTAACGAAACCCAAGCTGATATCGCTCAGTTGATCCCGGGTCAAGACCGTATCGGCGATACCATTACCTACAGCTCAAAAACATACGGTGGCGCATCACTTGCACTAACTTATGCTCCAAAAGATGACAGCAGCAACGATGAAGATGGTTTTGCGGCAACGGTTATTTATGGTGACCGTGCATTAAAATCTAAAGACTACTATGTCGCTATCAGCCATGTTGATGCACTTAACAAGTTGACGGCAAGCCGTGTTGTTGCCGCATGGAAACTTGAAAACCTACAGTTAGCGGGTTTATTCCAGCGCAGTGAATCGACCGACGGTACGAAAGAAGGCAATGGCTATGCACTTAGCGCAAGCTATGCAATCGATAAATGGGTACCTAAACTGCAATACGTTAAAGACGACTCAAAGATTCGCCATGCTGAAGAAGGTAAACAATGGACAGCAGGTGTTGACTATGTGTTCGATAAACAAACCACTGCTTACTTATTCTATACTGATTTAGATTTAGAACTTGAATCAGATAACAGCGTTGCACTTGGCCTTAAATACAAGTTCTAAGGAGTCGGTATGTCATTAGTAAATCAAACAAAAGATGGCTCACAGCCACGCCCATTAATGAGCACAGTGATGTTACTGTTAGGCCCATTAGTGATGTTATTAACTTGCTTAATTGATCCACCAGCGGGTATGAGTGTATCTGCATTACGTACTGCAGGCCTTGCATTTTGGATGGCTTCTTGGTGGGTAAGCGAAGTTGTGCCAATTCCTGCTACGTCTTTATTGCCACTGGTTATATCACCTCTTGCTGGCATTGCAGCAATCAAAGGGGTCGCGTCACCTTATGCACACCCTTTGATCTTTTTATTCTTAGGCGGCTTTTTGATCTCAATCGCGATGGAGCGTTGGGGTTTACACAAGCGTATTGCACTTAATACCATGCTTCGTGCTGGTACTAAGCCAAGCCTACAAATTTTAGCCATGATGTTAGTAACGGCATTTCTATCAATGTGGATGTCAAATACAGCGACTGCTGTGATGATGTTACCGATTGCAATGTCGATTACTATGTTGGTTAAACAGTCTAACCCAGATAATGACCAATTTGGTAAAGCATTGTTATTATCAATTGCCTATGGTGCTAGCATCGGTGGTATCGCAACCTTAATCGGTACTCCACCAAACGCATTAATGGCTGCATACCTATCAGATAGCTACAAGATTGATATTGGCTTTGCTGAGTGGATGAAAGTAGGTGTACCACTTGCGACAGTTATGCTTATTTTATGCTGGGTGTGGTTAACTAAGTTTGCTTATAAAGTTGATACACAATGTGCAAAAAGTGCAAGCAAAGACACTAAATCTTTATTCTTGTCACAGTTACAAGAGTTAGGAGCTATGCAGCGCGCTGAAAAAGGCGTAGCTGTTGTATTTGCTTTAGCTGCAGTATGCTGGATTTTTAGACCTATGATTGCTGATTTCTCTGGCCTTAAAATTTCTGATACCGGCATAGCGATTGCTGCAGCATTGATGTTATTTGTGTTACCAGCAAATAAAGGCGATGGTGAGCGAATCCTTGATTGGGAAAGTGCAGCTAAAGTGCCGTGGGGCGTGTTGCTACTATTCGGTGGCGGTTTAACACTAGCTGCACAAATCAAGTCGTCTGGCCTTGCTGAATATATTGCCCATATGATCGAGGGCGCAAGTGCTATTCCGTTAGTTTTAAGTGTTTTAGCGGTAACGGCTCTTATTACATTCTTAACAGAAATAACCAGTAACACAGCCACAGCTGCAGGTTTCTTACCACTATTAGGCCCGGTTGCTGAGTCAGTATTTGGTACACCGCTTGTGTGGGTCATTCCTGCTGCAATTGCATGTAGCTGTGCGTTTATGATGCCAGTCGCGACACCACCAAACGCGATTGTGTTTGGATCAGGGCAAATTCAAATGCGCGATATGATCCGTTCTGGGTTCGCACTTAACTTAATAGCTATTGCCATGATCACCTTAGTTACAATGACTGTAGCAGCGAGTGTATTTGCTTTTTAAATGTAAAAATTAATGAATACAGAACAATAGTTTCAACTCTTACCAACCACTCACAGCGCTCTTTATGGGCGCTGTTTTTATTTGCTCTCGATTTTATTCATCGTTATAGTTGTTTAAACCTTTTTGATGAGTACTCGTTTTGGTCGATCTAGATTCACAATTACAAGAACAATATTATCAGCTGAACGATGCATTTATAGCTGAACCTTACTTACCAATAGATATTAGAATAAAGCTTCTAAAACGCGTCAAAGCTGCGCTTATTGAGAACGAGCAGGCTTTAGTGAATGCTTCAAGTAAAGATTTTGGATACCGTACAGCTTTCGATACTGTACTAGGCGATATTTTCCCAACAGTTAAAACAATCAGTGATGTGATTAAGCGTTTACCAAAGTGGGCAAAAAATGAATCTCGTGGTGTTGGACTTAGTTTATGGCCTTCGTCTGCACATATTAGTTATCAGCCGAAAGGGGTTGTAGGCATCATTGCCCCATGGAATTATCCAATTCAACTTGCGTTAGTTCCTGCCATAACCGCATTAGCCGCAGGCAATCGCGTAATGCTAAAGTTAAGCGAATATACACCTCACACTAACGCAGTTATAAAAACGATTTTGGCTGATGAATTGAAAGAGCATTGTATCGTGATTGAAGGCGAAGCAGAACTTGCTGCAAAATTTTGCCAACTTCCTTTTGCTCATATGCTGTTTACTGGTTCAACCGCTGTCGGCCGTAAAGTAATGCAAAGTGCTAGTAAAAACCTTACCCCAGTGACGTTAGAGCTAGGTGGTAAATCGCCAGTAATTGTTCTTGATGATGCAAATATCAAAGAAGCAGCGAAAACAATTTTATTTGGTAAATTGAACAATGCAGGGCAAATTTGTGTTGCTCCTGATTACGTATTTGTTCCAAAGCGGCTTGAGCATCAGTTGGTAATGCAGCTTTGTGATATTTACCGAAAACATTTTAAACAAGGTGTTGAAGGTAAAAACCTGACTTCAATTATCTCCGAGAGTCAATACCAGCGATTAGCTGCTTATTTAGTTGACGCAAAAGACAAAGGCGCGCAAGTATTTGAGCCGATAGAAGGTCATCAAGTTGATGAACTAAAACACCGTATGGGCTTGCACATTTTAACGCAAGTGAATGATGATATGCGCGTCATGCAAGACGAGATCTTTGGCCCCTTACTGCCCATTATCGGTTATGAGTCATTGCAGCAGGTGATTGATACGATCAATGGTGACTCATTACCTCTTGCTTTGTATATTTTGGGGCACAATAAAGAGAAAATCAGTAAATTAAGCACATCAATCAGAAGCGGTACATTAGCAATTAATGATGTATTGATGCAGGTAACAGCAGATCAGCTACCGTTTGGTGGTATTGGTGAGTCAGGGATGGGGCACTATCATGGCATTGAAGGTTTTAAAACCTTTAGCCATGCACGAAATACCTTGGTATCCGGTAAGTTTAACCCTCGCACTAGTTTATTGCTAAAACAAAATAAGTTGCTGATCAAACTATTAAAATGGCTGTACTTGCGCCCTTAAGCGCAAGTACGAAGTTTATTTATAGACGCCCGTCAGGTGCGTATAAACCAGCCTGTATTTTTGCATAAATGGCATCTGCTTTTTCTTTAGCAGCTTCAATTTCTGCAGGCATCATACTTCGCTCATCAAGCTTACGGCTATGACTTGCATCCATGTTGCCGTTGTATTCAGCAATGGTATTCCAAATGTATGATTTTTCGAGATTCTTAGGAACTCCTAACCCTTCGTAATACATTAAAGCCATGTTGAATTGCGCAAGAGTAAAGTTATTTGCAGCCGCCTTTTGGTACCAACTAAGCGCGGTACGGTAATCTTGAATTACCCCTTCGCCATTGGCATACATAACCCCTAAATTAAACTGTGCCGCTGGATGGTTTTTTTGTGACGCCATTTCATACAATGAAATGGCTTTTTCTTTATCAAGTTTGACACCTTTACCTTCTTGATAAAGTACACCCAATGCGAACATTGAATCAGCATGCACTTTTTTTACTGCTTTTTCGTACAACTCTGCTGCTTTACGATAGTCTCGTTGCACACCAAAGCCACCTTCGTACATTTTAGCAAGCTCATACATTGCAGGAGCATAACCTCTGTCTGCAAGGTAATTAAATTCATGAAGCGCTTCTTCAAAACGGCCTTCATTCGCCGCTAATTGAGCATCTTCAAGACTGGCATTTGCTAAAGGTGACAAGATTAACGTGCTAGCGAGCAATAGTGATTTAAAATTAGGCTTGATCATAGTCTGCCTCCAAATGTGTGTTAGGTATCAATAACAAAGCATTGAGCTATTGATAAAATGCCTTGCCAAACAGCCTCAGAGCAAAACATCACTTTTAGTTTAGCCCCAACAGCTGCAAATGCCCAATTTATAGACAGCGGCAAGCTTTGCAATTAACAAGTAGGCTTAAGATACAGATTTTCCAGAAAAATTAAAGAAATAAAAAAAGCCCTTAGCGGGCTTTTTCGTGTCATATCTACCGTCACCGATATGAGCAATGTAGCAAGTAAAGTGTAACGTTTTATGTCTATGTTTGGGTCGAGGAAACAGATGACAATCAAGAGTTACATCTTGAACTAACTTGGTAAAACAGCATCAAAACCTTTAACAGTATGATGTTGCTGTGAGAATAGTCTAGCGAACCAAGTTGTTGATAACGATTATTACTTAGGTTTAACCGTTCGTCAATACTCAAATGATAATTAATTTCATTTAATTTGGTTGCTGAATTTTTGTTCTTAGTGGTAAGTTTACTTTGTTTTGAAATAGGATTTGAAAAAACTACAATGAAAAAGCTATCAAAGTATCTAATAGTATTTAGTTTATTGTTTACAGCAACAGGGTGTTCTCCGAGCTTTACTTACAATAATTTAGGTTGGTTATCAGGGTTTTGGATTGATGATTATGTTGACCTTAACAGTGACCAGGCTGATAAATTTGAGCATATTGTCAAAACCAGCCGAGATTGGCATCGAGAAACACAACTCCCCTTATATAAACGCGACCTTGAAAATTTAAAGACCATGTTAGATAAGCAAGTTGACCATAACGAGCTTAAAGCACACTTTGTACAAGCGAAGCAGCACTGGCAAACATTGATTAATAAAATTGAGCCTGAACTTATCGCTTTAGCGAATTCACTTTCTTATAAGCAGCGCGTAGAGTTTGTTGCTGCACTGCAAGAAAACATTAATGATGAGTACAAAGAACACGAAGAAAAATCGCCTGAGCAACATAAAAAAGAACGTTTAGAAGAAAACCTTGAAAACTATAAAGAGTGGTTCGGTAGCAAACTCACTGCGCAGCAAAAAACACTCATAGAGAGTTCATCAAATTCTCGAGTCAGTACATTTTTAATGTGGATGCAGTACAAACAAAGGCGTTTAGATGCATTAAAAACGTTATTTATGCAAAAGCAAAAACCAACAGGCTTTGATAGCCAGTTGGCAGTCATCATTAATAATCGCTTAGCTTTTATGAGCGATGAGTTAATTGCAGCCGATGATAAAAATCTCGATAACTACGTTAATTTATTAGTGGAACTAAAACCTACATTAACCGATAAACAGCGTCGTAACGTTCGCGATGAGTTTGATGAGTTAATCGAAGAGGTAAGTGACTTGATTGTTGATTAATGGGCTAGGTGTGTTTGCACGTAATATGAAATTGATGGCAGCTAGCAGCTTATGTTTTTAAAATAAAAGTTAGAAAGTATCAGTTTTTCAAGATTTTATGTTAATAAACGTAGTTTAATGAGGGTTCGCTTAATAATTTGTTCCTAATTTTTTAATTTGGAGTTAAAATCTAGTCACTAGAATAATAACGAGAAACTGAATGGATATTGGTGCGCTAAGAGGCACTCAAGCTTTACGTAATAACGTTCTTAAATGGATGGGCTTTTGTCTAGGTGTTTTAGCGGGCGTGTTCGCGGTTTTTAATCTATTTATAAATGACTTTGTTGTTCTAGGTGCGTTAGAAGTCGTTTTTGCTTCGTTTTGTTTTTATATCTTTTTCTATACCCGAAAACGTAATGCTCAGCTCTGGCAATCACTTACTCTGTGTTTGTTTTTAAGTTTACTCATTACATTAGGTACTTACTTAAGCAGTATAAAGAGTTTACTTTTTATCTGGACATGTTCATTGCCTGTATTGTTCTATCTATTACTTGGTAAGCAATATGGGCAAGTGTTGTCTTTGATGGTTGCACTATTACAAGCACTGATTTTATTTAGTAAATCAAGTCTTGAACCTCTCAATAGTGTTAATTTTTTACTCAATTTTTCATTTACATATATCTGTATTTGGGCAGTATCTCACACCTTTGAAAATAGTCGTGCTGAATATGGACAGCGACTTGAAAACTTAGCCTTGCTCGACCCTTTGACTGGCGCGGGGAACCGCTTGGCAATGACCCATTATTTTGAAGTTGAATTAAAAAACAAAAATGGCTTGTTTATCTTAATGCTCGACCTTGATTATTTTAAGAATATTAATGATCAGTATGGCCATGATGTTGGCGATCGCATTTTGATTGAAGTAACCAGTTTCTTTAGGCAACGCATTAGTAAAGGCTATGTATTTCGTATTGGCGGTGAGGAGTTTGCTATCTTCTTACCCAGTAGTGACCCAAGAAGTGCTTATGAATTCGCAGATATGCTGCGCGAGCACTTATCAACCACTATCCACAATATTGATGAGCAAGTAATTAATCTGACCATTAGTATTGGTGTTGCTTGCTACATGCCAAATCAAACCCTGAAAAACTTTATTAAACGTGCTGACGATGCGCTATACCAAGCAAAGCAGCAAGGACGAAATAAAGTTGTAACAGCTTATGAGTTGAGCCAAGAGTCAATTGAGCATAATAAATCAAGTTAGCGTTTATAAATTTAGCTTTTGTACATGGTGTCGAAATCAGGGATGTTTGCCTCCCAAATAGGAATATCTTTGCCTATGTATTCACGCATAGCATCAAAGAATAAACGCGTTCTTACTGGTAAGTCTCTGTGTGGGTAAACAGCATACACCGCGCTGTAATCGAGTAATTCCATATCGGTTAAAATGGGTACGAGATCGCCTCGCTTAACTTCATCGTCAAGAATAAATGCCGGCGCCAAAACATACGCATTGCCTGAAATAGCTTTCATTAAAAGTACTTCTGCATCGTTCGCACGAAAGACGCTTTTAATATTTTGCTCAATAATATCGCCATCGGCATTACGATAACGAATTCCGCTGATGCGTTTACTTGGGCTTGAATAGCTAGCGGCAGGCAGCTCTTTTAAATCTTCAACCTGTTTTGGCATACCGTAAGTTTCAATAAATTCCGGTGAAGCCAACAGCAACATACGGTTGCGGGCAATTTTACGGGCAATAAATGACGAGTCTTTTGGTTCGCCAACACGAAAAGCTAAATCATAGCCTTCTGATACTAAATCAATCAGCCTGTCGTCTAAACGTAGCTCCACCTCAACTTGCGGAAAGCGTTTTTGAAAGTCGTTAATGACTGGTTGAATATAACGTTTACCAATAATACTTGATGAGGTAATTTTTAACGTACCACGGGGTTCTTGGTGGTAATTTTCAGCAAGCCTGACGGTATCTGATAACAAATCTCTCAGTTCAGCTGCTTTTTTTACCATTTCAGCACCAGCTGCAGTCAACGAAAAAGAACGTGTAGTACGATTTAGTAAACGCACACCTAATTCATCTTCGAGGCGGCTAATTTGTTTTGAAATAACTGAGCGATCTATATTTCTAGATTCGGCGGCTTTGGCAAATGAGCCCCGCTCAATTACTTCAAGCAACATTAATAAGCGGCTGGTGGTATCCATAGCAGTTCCTTAAATTCTATTGGTGCAATTCTGGCATTAATGAATTTAAAAATCTATCATTTTTATCCACTAATTAGTTGCGTAACATTGTCTCCTATCTAAATACAGGAGAGTCGTTATGAACAAATCTATTCTTGCAGTGGCAGTGACCATTGCGAGCTTAACGTTGGCAGGATGTGGTAGCGAAGCTAGCCAATCAGCGCAACAGCAACAATTACAACCTATCGATGTAGCGCAAGTACTTGTAAAGCCAGTACAAAATTGGCACACCTACACAACGCGTTTAGAGGCACCGCAAGAGGTTGCACTTATGCCGCGTGTTTCAGGTGTGATCGATAAAATTAACTTTAAAGAAGGTGACAGTGTTAAAGAAGGTGATTTGCTTTTCACCCTTGATGCACGCCCTTTTGCAGCAGTAGTAGATAGCTTAAAAGCGCAGATAGAGAGCGCCAAGGCCGCATTAGAGCAGGCTAAAAGTGAAGCAAAACGTGCAGAGCGCTTAACTGAGCGTAAAGCAATTTCAACGGAGCAAGCGGAGTCTCGTAAATCAACGCTAAGACAACGCGAAGCGCAATTGCTAGCGCTACAGGCTGAACTTACGGCCGCAGAGCTTGATTTAGAATTTACTCAAGTGCGTTCACCCATTGATGGCGTTGTATCGCGTGCGAATATTACCAAAGGTAATAACGTGCTTGCTGGTCAAAGCGTGTTAACAAGCATTGTTTCAAACCAGCAAATGTATGCTTATTTTGATATTGATGAGCGTACATGGAATCAGTCTTTTACTGATGTGACAGCGCAAAGTGAACAAGCGGTTGTGATGCAAAAAGTGGGTCAAACCAGCTTTAACTACAATGGCAAAATCAACTTCATTGATAACCAAATTAATGAAACTACCGGCACTCTTCGTGTGCGTGCGGTGTTCGAAAACGATGAACAACAATTACGTGCGGGCTCATTTGCACGTATTAAGCTTGCTGCCAATAAAGTAAGTGAAAAAGTTATCGTGCCTGAGCGTGCAATTGGGACTGATTTAAAGAATCGCTTTGTACTCACTGTGGGTGAAGGCAATGTTCTTGAATACAAACTAGTAACGGTGGGTGAGCGTTACGGCAGTTTACGTGCGATTACATCAGGACTAAACGAAAACGATGTGATTGCTGTGAATGGCCCGGCGCGTGTTGGCCCTGGTATGCCAATTTCACCAAACACAGTCACAATCAATAGCGACGGAATTGCATTTACTCTTTCAAATAATCACCCAGATTTGGTTGCTAAACAGTAGGTCAAAATGAAATTTTCACACTTTTTTATCCAGCGACCCATCTTTGCAGCGATGCTGTCGCTTATATTTCTCATTGCAGGGGCAATTTCGCTATTTCAATTGCCAGTGAGTGAGTACCCTGAGGTTGTACCACCAACGGTTGTAGTTACAGCAAATTACCCGGGTGCTAACCCAACGGTGATTGCCGAAACAGTGGCAACGCCACTTGAGCAAGAAATCAATGGTACAGAAAACATGTTGTATATGTTTTCACAAGCAACCAGTGATGGCCGCATGACTTTAACAGTTACTTTTGCATTAGGTACTGATTTAGACCGTGCACAAGTTCAAGTGCAAAATCGTGTAAATAGTGCACTACCACGCTTACCGCAAGAAGTTCAGCGTTTAGGTGTTGTAGCCGAAAAATCATCACCTGATTTAACCATGGTGGTGCATTTGTACTCGCCTGAAAAAACGCATGATACAACTTACTTAGCGAACTATGCTGATTTGTATATCAAAGACCAGATTGCGCGCTTAGGCGGTGTGGGTGATGTGCAAATGTTTGGTGGGGGTCAATATTCAATGCGTGTTTGGCTTAACCCTGATGCACTCTCTGCTCGCGATTTAACAGCAATGGACGTAGTAAATGCATTACGCGCTCAGAACCAACAGGTTGCTGCGGGTAGTTTAGGTGCGCAACCTACCTCGAAAAGTAATCAATTTCAAATTCTGATGAATGTAAAAGGGCGCTTAAGCTCACAAGAAGAATTTGAAAATGTGATCATCAAAGTAGGTGAGCAAGGTCAGCTTACACGCCTAAGTGATGTAGCACGCCTTGAATTAGGCCAAAACACCTATGCATTAAGAGCGATGTTAGATGGTCAACCTGCACTTGCAATGCCGATTTTCCAGCGCCCAGGTTCAAATGCGATTGAGCTTTCTGATCAAGTGCGTGAAACCATGAAAGTATTATCAAAAGACTTTCCGGCAGGTGTTGAATACGACATTGTTTATGACCCAACTGTATTCGTACGCGGTTCAATTGATGCTGTTATTAAAACGCTACTAGAAGCAATTGCATTAGTTGTAATCGTTGTTGTGGTGTTCTTACAAACTTGGCGTGCATCAGTAATCCCACTGATTGCAGTACCGGTATCTTTGATTGGTACGTTTGCGGTTATGCAATGGTTGGGGGTTTCGATTAATACCTTATCGCTATTCGGTTTGGTTCTTGCCATTGGTATTGTTGTTGATGATGCCATTGTTGTGGTTGAGAACGTTGAGCGTAATATCGAGCAGGGTTTATCACCACTTGAAGCAACCCGTGTTGCAATGACTGAAGTAACAGGGCCAATTATCGCCATTGCACTTGTATTGTGTGCGGTATTTATTCCTACGGCATTTATTACGGGTTTATCTGGTCAATTTTATAAGCAATTTGCTTTAACCATTACTATTTCAACGGTTATCTCTGCGTTTAACTCGTTAACACTATCGCCTGCGTTATCGGCGTTACTATTAAAAGGTCATGATGCAAAACCAGATCGTTTAACTAAACTATTAAACCGTGTATTTGGTAACTGGTTATTTAAACCTTTTAACCGCTTATTTGATAAAGGCGCCAATGGCTACGAAAAGCTGGTACAAAAGCTAATTCGTATGAGTGTGATTGTATTAGTTGCTTATGTTGCACTTGTTGGTGGCACAGTAAAATTGTTTGACGCAGTACCAGGTGGTTTTATCCCACAGCAAGATAAGCAATATTTAGTGGCTGTTGCACAGTTACCCGATGCGGCAAGTTTAGACAGAACTCAAGAAGTCGTGCAAGAAATGGAAAAAATTGCATTACAAGTACCGGGTGTTGCAAACACAGTATCGTTTCCTGGTTTATCGGTGAATGGTTTCACTAATAGCCCTAATAGCGGCATTGTATTTACACCGCTTGCCCCTTTTGAGGAGCGTCAAGATCCGAGCATGTCGGCAATGGCGATTGCGGCTCAGTTAAATCAAAAGTTTGCTAGTATTGATGAAGCATTTGTTGCGGTATTCCCGCCACCGCCAATTCAAGGTTTAGGTACAACGGGCGGCTTTAAACTGCAAATTGAAGACCGTGCAAACAAAGGCTTTGAAGCACTCTTTAACAGCTTACAAGCAACCATTGCGAAAGCGCAGCAAGACCCAGCGTTAATGGGGCTTTATTCAAGCTTTAGAATTCAAGTACCGCAAATGGATATCGACATTGACCGTGAGCAAGCGCTTATCCAAGGTATTCCACTTGATGAAGTATTCAATGCCCTACAAGTGTACTTAGGTTCTGTGTATGTGAATGACTTTAACTTGTTTGGTCGTACTTATCAGGTTAATGCGCAAGCTGATGCTGATTACCGCCAAGATCCTGAGCAAATCTTGAATCTTAAAGTACGTAACCGCATGGGTGAAATGGTGCCATTAGGCTCTGTATTAACTGTCACACCAACAACAGGCCCAGATCGTGTAATGCACTACAATGGTTACCCTACAGCTGAATTAAATGGTAGCCCAGCACCAGGTTATAGCTCTGATCAAGCGCAACATGCGATTGAAGCAATCCTTGCCGATACATTACCAAATGGTATTGAGTTTGAGTGGACAGAAGTAACTTATCAGCAAATATTAGCGGGTAATACCATGGTGTATGTTTTCCCACTTGTTGTATTGCTTGTGTTTATGGTACTTGCAGCGCAATACGAGAGCTTAAGATTACCACTGGCTATTATTCTGATTGTACCTATGACGATTTTCTCGGCACTGTTAGGTGTGTGGTTTGTCGGTGATGACAACAACATCTTTACGCAAATTGCATTAATCGTACTGGTTGCACTGGCAAGTAAAAATGCCATCTTGATGGTAGAGTTTGCACGAGATCAGCATAAAACGGGGTTGTCTCACCTTGAAGCCATTATTAAAGCGTGTCGCTTACGACTTCGCCCAATTTTAATGACATCAATTGCCTTTACGGCAGGCGTTGTACCTCTTGTTTTAGCCACAGGTGCAGGTGCAGAGATGCGTCATGCTATGGGTAACGCAGTGTTCTCAGGCATGATTGGTGTAACTGTGTTTGGCTTATTGTTCACCCCGGTGTTTTATATGTTAGTCACTAAAAAATCGCAGAAGGAGCAACACGATGCATAAGCCTCTTCATGGAATCTTTAAACACGGCAAACTAGTCAGTGCGATGCTGTTAGCCGGAGCACTAGCAGGCTGCGCACAAAGCGTTGATATGCAAGAGCAGCAAGTGAGCCTGACACAATTTGTTAGCGATACACAAATTGGTGAACAAAACGAAGGTGCGAGCGAAAATAACTGGTGGCGTCGTTTAGATTCAGCGCAGTTAAACAATTTAGTGACTGATGCATTAGCAATGAATCACGACCTAAAAACCAGTCAACTTCAGCTTGATGCAGCCATTGCCCGTTTAGGTGCAGCCCGCGCGGATTATTATCCGCAGGGCAGCCTAAGTGTGGGCGCAGAGCGCAGCAGCTTAGATGGCGCAATTACGCGCCAATCAAACGCAGGTGTGAACGTAAATTGGCAGCTTGATTTGTTTGGTCGTATTACAGCGTTAGTCGATGCTGCTAATGCAGGTGCACTAAACCAAGCGGAGCAACTAAGAGCATTACAGGTTGAAGTGGTTTCTGCCGTGGTGCAAGGCTATGTCAGCTATCAAGGTAATGTACAAAAGCAAGCGATTATTGAAATGCAAATCGAGGCGCTCGAGCAAAGTATTGATGTGTTAAAAGCGCGAGTAGAGGAGGGGGTTGCGAATGAACTTGATCTTAACCGCACTCTAGCGCAGTTAAAGCAGCAACAAGCGCTTATTCCTGAGCTTAGTTACTTGCAATATCGCGACCTCGCAACCCTTGCGGTTCTAACAGGGCGACTTGCAAGTGACATAACTTTGATAGAAGAGCCTGAGTTACTCAGTCACGAATTTAGTGTGTCGTTTAATAAAGCCAGTGAAGCAATGGCACTGAGACCAGATATCACCAGTGCTTTATATCAGTTTAGTCAGGCTTATTCGCTAAGTGTTGCCGCCTCAAAAGCACTTCTGCCAGATATTAGTTTGGCCGGGTTTGCAGGTGTGGTGAGCTTAACCAGCAATGGCTTAGAAGATACTGTGCAACAATGGCAAGTCACACCAAAAGTTGAATGGTCATTACTCAGCTATCCTGCATTATTAGCTCAGCGTGATGCACAGCAATTTTTAAGTGAAGCTGCTTACAGTGACTATCAAAGTAAAGTATTAAAAGCCATTAGCGATAGTGAACTTACTTTACAAAGGCTAGTCAAACAGCAGCAACAGTTAAGTTATGCTGATCAGCGTTTTAATTATGCCAATAAAGCATTTGGTCAAGCTCAAGCAATGTATCAAGAAGGACAAATTCCTTACTTAGAGTTGTTAGATGCGAGACAGGATGTTTTAATAGCGCAAGAGAACGCTGTTGATTCAACAATTGCTTCATTACAGGCCAAAGTAAGTGCTTATCAAGCATTTAATGGTCGTTGGAGCTTTGAACTAAACAACCTTTAACCCAGAGTATTCAATGTCACATATTCAACAAACTACAGAACTTCCGTCAACAATGCGCGCGCTTGCACTGCTTGAGCCGAATGACGCCATCGCGTTATCTGAGCTTTCTGTGCCAGTACCGAGCCCTGAAGGCAATGAGCTTTTGGTTAAAGTTGAATATGTGGGCTTAAATCATGGTGATGCCAACTTTGCAAAACAAGGTTTTTGTAAATGGCATTACCCTCATGTACTAGGTCATGATGCTGTTGGCGTGGTTGTTCAGGCAAGTAAAGGTGTATTCCCAGGTGTTGGCGCACGTGTTGTATGGCACGCCAGCCTTGGCGACCAAGGTGTGTTATCTGAATACACAACGGTACCAAACTATGCGGTTTCGGTTGTGCCAGATAACGTATCACCGGCAGATGCTGCAACCTTACCTTGTTCAGGTATGACGGCATTAATTGCCCTTGATAAATTGCAGCTAAGCGAAGGGGATTCACTGTTTATTGATGCAGGTGCGGGCGGCGTTGGTCAATTCGCTATTCAATTTGCTAAGCAACGTGGTGCCACCGTGTTTACCACTGCCAGTAAACACAATCATAAGTTACTTAAGCAATTAGGTGCTGATGTGGTGTTTGATTACAAAGACCCAAAACTTGAAGATAAAATTCGCCGTGAATTAGGTCCGCAAGGCTTTGATGCGGTGCTTGATTGTATTGGTGGCGATACTACCATTCGTAACGTTGAGCTAATGCGCTTTTGTGGCCGAATTGCCTGTTTAAATGAGTTACCTAAGTTTGAACAAGAACTTATGTTTAGGCGCGCACCCAATATCGGCATTGTATCGTTAGGCGGAGCGTGGCTTGCAAATAGCTTATGTGCGCAGCAAAAGCTGAGCTTTATGGGTAACTTATTACTCGATAATGCAGCCCGTGGCGAGATCAAATTACCGCAAATTCATGCTGTTGATTTTACCGCCGAGGCTGTTTCAGCTGCATTAAATAAACAACTTGCTGGTGGCTTTACCGGTAAACAAGTTGTGCAGGTAAGCGGCTAATCTTGCAAACTCACTGCCCAGTCATCTTGTTTGATGGTCAGTGCAATCTGTGCCATTTTTGTGTTCAGTTTATTGTTCGCTTTGATAAGCAAATAACCTTTAAGTTATGCCCCATGCAAAGCGATAAAGGTGAACGTTTACTAAAGGCGCATCAAGTTGACGATCCACTCTCTTCAATGTTAGTGATTGATAATAACCAGTTATATAAACAAAGTGATGCTGTGTTATTTATCGCAACTCAACTAGGTTTTCCTTTCTCTTCGGCTAAGGTGTTCAAGCTGCTGCCAAAAGGCTTTCGCGATCGTATGTATGATTGGGTTGGCCGCCATCGTTATCGTTTTTTTGGCAAACAGACACAGTGTAAGTTACTGACCGAAAGACAAAAGCAGCATTTTTTATAAACATTTAGAGTAAAGCTTGCTATTCTCGTTATTGGGAACAAGTAACAATAATAAGAATATGAACATTCTCTTTCTAACCCTAAGCTCGGTTTACATTGCTTTACTGCTCTTTATACCATCATTAACTCAGCCTATTATGGCGCTATTTAAAACACTACCAATCGGCCTGTTGATTGTGATGGTGATAAAAGGGCGTAGTCAGTTACAAAATCGCACTTTTATTACTTTATTATTCGCTCTTAGTTTTTCAGCACTAGGTGATGTGTTGCTAGCCCTTGATACGGGGCAACTGTTTATAGGCGGTTTAGCGGCATTTTTTGTTAGCCACGCTTTTTATATCATTACCATGTTGCCAATTAAAAACTGGCGATTAGACGTTTTACTTCTTTATCTATTTTTGGCCATCATCGTTTTTTGCTTATTCTACCCAAACTTGAATGACATGCTCATTCCGGTAATTTTCTATATGTTGGTACTTACCATAATGGCAAGCCTTACTTGGATGACGGATAAATCGAACGGCTTTTTAGTGTTAGGTGGAGCAGTGTTTGTTATATCAGACTCTATTCTTGGTCTAAATCGTTTTTATTTAGAAATAGCGCATGCAGATATCGCAATAATGATAACGTATTACATTGCGCAATTTTTCTTAATTAATGGTTTTATAAATCATCATTCAAATAAATAACGGCAGGATTTAACTAGCTATATAGCAAGGTGCTTGATGACAAAATGAGCAAAATCCATCTTTTTGTATTATTGCTATTAGTGGTTTTTAGTAAGCTTTGCTTGTTAAATTGTTGTGTTTAAATGAAAAAAGTTGTTTGTGATTGTTGCATTGCAGTTCTTTTGTATTAAACTTTCCCACCTAGAGCGCACTGACAAGATGTTAGCGTGCTTATGTTTTGGATATATAGCCCATTGTTATATTTCCTAGCATTTCTAGTTAATAAACCATGGAAAGGCTTATATCCCCAAAGTGTTCTTTTATTCGTAATAACGATTAAATTATTTAAGGATTAAATAATGAAACACCCTCGCAATTTTGCGCTTACCTTAATTGCTACTTCATTGTTAGCAGCATGTGGTAGCGATAATGACAGTAATGATAAAAAACAAAATATTGCACCTGTTATAAGCGCAGAGAGTCAAGTTAGCTTCGATGAACTTACAACTTTAACTCTTGAACCTGAAGTAACGGACTCCGATGGCACTATCAGTAGTTATCAATGGGCACAACTCTCAGGCCCAGAAATAGATTTATCTAATACGACTGACGCTACTTTTTCAATTACCGCCCCCGAGGTTGATGAAGATACGACTGTTGAAATTGAATTAACAGCAACAGATAACCAAGGTGCTTCGGCTAAACATACAACAACATTGACTATTAAAAATGTATTAATTGCTCCTGTAATTGATGCTAAAGATCCCCAAGAAATTAATGAAAATACAGCGTCGACCTTAAATCTTGAGGCATCTGATCCAAATGGTGAAGTTATCTCTTATGCATGGTCGCAAGTAAGTGGCGTTGAGGTAGAAATAGCCGATAATTCAAACACTAACCTTGAGTTCACAGCCCCAGATGTAGACTTTGATGAAGAGCTTCAATTTGAGCTTCTTGTTACTGATAACGATGGTCAAACATTTACTCAAACGCTTGATGTAATTGTTGTCAATGTACCTACAGACGCGCTTGGTTCACCTAAAGGCTTAGAAACTATTGAGGTTAATGGAAGAAGCGTTGAAGCAGCTCAAAATGAAGTACTAGTGCATTTAAAAGAAGATATTACCCTTGAAGAGCAGCAGGCAGTACTCGATAAAATTGATTCATTGGGTGGTTCATTAAACAGCTACGACAAAAAATTAAAATTAATGCAAGTAAGGGTTAGAGATACAGCTGAAGAGTCTGTGTTGATTAATGATCTAGCAAACCTTGAAGGGGTACGTCACTCTGGATTAAATGAAATTGTAGCGCCAGATAGCCTACGAGAAAATCCGATCAAATTTAAAAAGCGAAAATCGAATAAATCGATGCAGCTGGCAATGGCTAAGAAGGTTGCAAGTGTTGAAGATGAATCGACTTACACAGGTGATTATTGGCACAGTATCATTTCTGCAGATAAAGCATGGCAAGCTATTGAAGAAGACAGTTTAGAATCAGTAAAAGTGGGAGTTGTAGATACAGGTATCTCAGATTCACAAACTAGTTTAGATGAGTCACGACTATCTCGATTACAGATATTAGCAGACGGAAGTTATGTAACCACAGATACTGACGATACTGATTCAGAGCATGGCTTGTGGGTTACTAGCTTTGTTGCAGCGTACAATATGGCAGAAGGTAAAAGTTATTCGGGGGTTAACCCGTATGCAAATGTTATTCATGCCGATGTGTATTTTAGACGTTGTGATGGAATTTTAAGTGCGGCTGATTGCCCATTTGGCATTGGCGAGAAAACATTTGTAACTGACTTAATTGCTGGTGCTAAAGCAACAATAGATAATGGCGCAAGTATTGTTAACTTATCTTGGGGTGATACAAGTAAGTGCTCAGATCCAACTGAAGTAAGGTTACAAAGCCGTCGTAGCTGGCGATTAAATCAAACCAACCTTGTTGAATATGCAAAATCAAAAGATGCGTTACTTGTGTATTCTGCAGGTAACAACTGCGAAAAAGCTGATCACCAACTATTACTATCTGAAGATGATATTGGCGCTGATGCGTGGAAAACAAACGCGCTAATTGTTGCTGCGACTGATAGTAGCAATATGGATGCTACTTTTTCACGTATGGGAGAAGTGGTAAATATAGCTGCGCCCGGTGTCGATTTAGGTTGGGGTAATGGCGAAGTTGGAAGCGGGACATCATATGCTGCGCCTTTAGTCACAGGTTCTGCTGGTTTGATCAAAGGTATCAACTCATCGTTAAAAGCCGCTGAAGTTCGTGATATTTTACTTTCAACTGCAAGTAATACAGTTGTTTTATCTGATGAGTCTAAAGATGTAGGCACTACATCACCTACAAAACTACTAAACCTTAATTCGGCAGTTAAAACAGCACAATTAACAGTGGACTCTGATCTTGAGGTTATGGCAGCTACTTCATTGAGCAAAGGCACTGAAATTAATAAAACCATTGAGTTTTCTTTACCAGAAACAACAGTAAATGCATTAGATATTATGTTTTTAATTGATGTTAGCGGTAGCTATGACGATGACATTAGTAATTTAAAGACACAAGCTGATGCAATCCTTGATAACTTAACTGGTCGGGGTATTAACGTAGCCTTTGGTGTATCGGCATTTTCTGATTTTCCAATTGATGGGTATGGTAGTGCAGGAAGTGGTGATGAAGCGTTTTATTTACTTCAAGAAGTTACCACTAATGTTGATGATGTGAAGTCAGGTATTACTAGTTTAGAGACCTTTTATGGCGGTGATTATCAAGAGTCACAACTTGAAGGCCTTTATCAAGTAGCAACAGGTGCAGGACGCGATATCAACGACGACGGTCAATACACAGACGCGGGTGAAATATCGCCTTCTAGTATAGGTTGGCGTGAAGGGGCATTAAAGGTTGTGCTACTTGCGACCGATGCCGCTTTCCATGATTCTGATCTCGAAACTGACTATCCAGGTGCAGGTTTCACACAAGTTATTAGTGAGCTGCAAGATAACGGCATCACGGTGTTTGGACTTCAAAGTGGTAGTAACAGTGATACAACAGAAGATATCAACCGTGTTGTAAGCGCAACGGGCGGTGTATCATTTATGCTATCAACAGACAGTAATGAAATCGCAGATAGAATCTCTGAAGCATTAGATGAAGCGCTGAAAGAGATTGATATTTCGATTGAACATATCTCTGGAGAAGAGTGGGTAGCTAATATCACACCAGAAGTCATCCAGGCGGCTAAACCAGGTGACACAGTAACTTTTGATGTAACATTGCAAGGCGTTAAAAGTGCATCAATAGAACCACTAAACTATGAAGTTATTTTATGGGTTAGAGGTGATGAAAGTGCTGTTCTAAGAAGGGTTGTTCTACCAATTACAGTTCCTGTAGCAGAGTAAAGTAATAGCGGGTATTTTTAATAAATACCCGCTTTTTAGGGGCAATAATGTTTAAGCGTATTTTTATTTTCAACATCCTTTTGTTTACGAGCTTTATAAGTGCTTGTAAGCAAGATCGAAATCAGTGCGTTTACGAAGGTTTAAAGTATGAATGTGGTGTACTCGTTTTGTCTGTAGCAAAAGAATATGTTGAGTCTGCTGAGTTAGCTGATTTTTCAAAAGTGAATAGTGGCTATTTAAGAGCTGTAGACCCAGAGCTCGGGCGTGTAATCATTGAGTTCGATAAAAACATAGAGCCAAGCTTATTAAAGTCCCACATTCAAACACTTAACAGTCTCAAAGGAGTGAAAAGAGTTCATTATTTACCTGTAAGCCAGCCTGATTAACTAGATAACATATCAGTGATTATGCGTTTTTATGTTATTATACGCGCGTTTTAATTTACGAGATTTTCCATGGCAAATACAGCGCACGCACTGCACATCCTTGTTAAGCATAAAGAACAAGCTGAAGACATCATCAAGCAACTTAAAAAAGGTGCGAAGTTTCAGACGTTAGCTAAAAAATATTCAACCTGTCCGTCGGGTAAAAAAGGCGGCGATTTGGGTGAATTCAGACGCGGTCAAATGGTGCCACAGTTTGACAAAGTAGCTTTCAGCGGCGAAATCTTAGAGCCACATTTAGTGAAAACGCGCTTTGGTTGGCATGTTATTAAAGTGCTATATAGAACTTAAAAATTAAAGCCTGCCTAAATAGTGTAAGACATGTTGTTAGTCTTATACTTTTCATCTCAGTGAGTTAAAGCGCTAGGTTTAACTCACTTTGCCCAAAATCAGACCGTTATAGTTTGTAATTCAAAGGGCTATTTTAAGTCTTTAGTTTAATTAACTTGTTATATTTCTTTAAATTCAGGTTTTATTAAACCAAAACACTTTAAATCATGGAATTCGTTTTTCCAGAAACCACTTGAACGCCTAATTCCTTCCTCTTTGAAACCTAGCTTTTTTAACACTGACTCAGAAGCAGCATTTCCAATCATAATATCACCTTGGATCCGGTAGAGTTCGCCTAAAGGTTGGTCATTAGAGAATGCAAATTGGATAATCGTGTTAATAGCTTCGGAAGCATAGCCAAGCCCCCAATACTTTGAGGCTAACTCATAGCCAATACCTGCATTTTTCATCTTCAAGTTTATTGAGTTAAATCCACACGTACCAATTAGTTTTCCCGAACTCTTAACTCGAATAGCCCAACGAACACCTACTTTGTCAGCAAAGCGTTGATTAAAAAAAATCAATTAACTCCAATGATTGTTTTTCTGAATTAAAAACATCGATATCGTAATATCTAACAACGTTTTCATCAGTGAAAATATCAAGTAAAGCCTGTCCGTCACTTTTTGATAACTTATTAAGAATTAAACGAGATGTTTCTAGCTCTGGAAATTGCACTTAGTCTTCCTTGAAATAAAACGCCGTTTTAAGCGGCATAAATGCTTGGCTAAAATTAGCGACGAAGGAGCGCAAGCCAAGCGTTTTGCGTCCATTTAATTGACTTGTTATATGCCGATTACCAATTAACCTGCTTAGTTTTTTTATAACCTAGCCACATAGTAATTGCTAGCGTTAAACATCCCAGTAAAATGAAAACAGTGGTTGCATTTTGGGACTCTTGCACAATACTAAGTTTTGCATTTAACCACGCAGGGAAGAATATACTAAACGGGATGTAGGTAACGATAAACAACAGAAACAAAATATATTGGCTGCATAAGTTTAGCAAATTACGTCGATTAACCCGTTTAAGATTATCTGCTACATGTTTATGGAGTTTTACGGTAGCCAAGCAGATCCCTATATAGACTACAAATGAAACAACAAAAATAGCAATATTCATATAACTCTCTTAGGCATATAGACATAATGACTCCCACACGGTGCTAGCCTCCGCTTTTCGTGGGTTAGCTTAATACAAAGCCAGAGCCATAATTAGTTT
>NZ_JACSOG010000035.1:0-42637 GCF_014349195.1 Pseudoalteromonas sp. BZK2
TCCTCATTATGAGCCCGCATATAAGCACGCAGTCTGACAAAATTAACGAAGGGTATTGTGCAATAGGAGGAGTCCATATAAGGCGTTTTAACGCCGAATCAAACTGACAGCTTACGGCTGATAGCTGACAGCTCACTATCAACAGTTCAACAACTTCTGCGTTACCACCGATTGGGGGTCTTGGAAAATCGCTTCGGTTTGGCCGTATTCAACAATCTCACCGTGATCAAGTACCACAAGTTGGTCGCTAATATGACGCACCAAACTTAGGTGATGCGTAATAAGCACATAGCTAAGGCCTGTGTCTTTTTGTAGACGTAGCAATAAGTTTACCGTTTGTGCGCGTACAGACGGGTCAAGGGACGATAACGCTTCGTCGAGCACGACAACCTTAGGGTCTAAAATTAAAGCCCGTGCAAGCGCTATACGTTGTAATTGACCACTACTAAACATATGCGGGTAATAGTGCTGGTGATCTAAAAGCAAGCCCACTTTTGCGAGGGTTTGCTTTATTTTATCCTCACGTTCTTCTTTGTTTAAATCAGTGTTGTACTGTAAACAGTCATTGAGCATATCGCCAATGGTTAAACCTGGATTCAAAGACGCTTCAGAGTCTTGGAAAATCAACCTAATATGGCGACAGTCGTTATCACGCAAGCCATCATTTTCGATGATATTGCCATCAAGTAGAATTTGCCCTTTATCTGCGTTATCAGCCCCAGCAAGCAATTTGGCGAGAGTACTTTTACCTGAGCCAGTTTCGCCAATAATGGCGATCGTCTCGCCTTGCCCTAAGCAAAACGAAATATCTTTTAATACAGTAAAGCTTCTACGTGAAAATAAACCGGCACGTAAATTAAAACTCTTTGATAATGCTTGAACTTTGAGTAGGGGCTGCATTATTTCATCGCCTTAATTAATGGGAAATGACAGGCGTAACTCTGGCTATGATGCTTGGTCAATTTCGGGGTAACGACACACTCTTTTTGTGCTTGTGGGCAACGTGGGCCTAAGCGGCAGCCAATAGGTAAATGTTGTAAAGTTGGAATGGTGCCTTTTAAAGCATAAAACGGCTCTTTGTGAGCAAGCCCTTGCTCATAATCAGGCAAACTTTTTAACAGTGCTTGGGTATAAGGATGTCGCGGCTGGCTAAAAATTTTGTTAGTCGGCCCAGCTTCAACCATCTGACCGCAGTATAAAACATGCATGCCATGAGACCACTCTACAATTTCCTCAAGCTCGTGAGAGATCATCAAAATCGACATGTTCTTTAGCTGGTTTAAGCTTTTTAGCAGTCTAAATACCTGCGCACGCGTGGTGCTCTCAAGAGCGGTAGTTGGCTCATCGGCAATCAATAGTTTTGGGGTACGCGCAATGGCCATGGCAATCATCACTTTTTGACAAATACCTTCAGAGAGCTCATGAGGGTAGCTGTCTAGCACCTTCTTATGGTCTTTAATACCAACCTTGTGGATTAACGCTTTTACTCTGTCTTTTCGTTGTCTGTTTCGTTTTAAGAAAAAACCACTGGTTGCTTGTTCAGGTAAGGTCTCGGCAATTTGGTCGAATATCTTGGCAGTTGGATCTAGGCAGCGGCTTGGATCTTGGTAGATCATAGCAATGTCTTGACCTACGAGTTTACGGCGTTGCTCGTTAGATAAGCGCATTAAATCCACGCCACGCCAATGCATGCGGTCTGCAGTGATATGCCAACGTTTGTTTAAAACTCCAACAATGGCTTTTGCAATTAAGCTTTTACCTGAGCCAGACTCACCAACCAAAGCATGTACTTCGCCTTCTTTTAAGGTCATGCTGACTCTATCCACCGCACGAATCACGGTATCTGAAGTGCGTAACTCTATAGTGAGGTTACGAATATCGAGTAATTGCATAATTAGTCGGCCTTACGTTCTTTAAGCACTTGGCGTAAACCGTCACCTACTAAATTGGTAGACAGCACTGCTAAAAATAATAATACGCCTGGTAAGCCAACAGTCCAAGGGGCAAGGTAAATTAAACCTAGATTTTCAGCCAAAATAGCGCCCCATTCTGTGGTGGGGGGCTGGGCGCCCAATTTTAAAAAGCCAAGTGCCGAGATATCCAAAATCGCAGTAGAAAGCGCCATGGTAAAAATAACCACAATATGCTCGTAAATGTTCGGAAAAATACCACGAGCAAGAATATGCCAATTGGATGCGCCATCAAGCTTGAATGCTGTAATGTAATCTTTGTTCAGCTCTTCGACAATTAAGTTACGCACCGAGTGAATAAACTGAGGCAATAAAGCTAATATAATCGCCCAAACTGTATTCATTAGACCAGGGCCAAGAATCGCAATAATAATGATGGCCAGTAATAATGATGGAATTGATAAGGTAATATCAAGCAAGTGATTTAAAAAGCTTGAGCGAATACCTTTGCTAATGCCAGCAAAGGTGCCCACTAACACACCTATCACTGTGGTGATCAAAGCTGCGACAACCGATAAACCAAAGGTGTAAGTTGCACCATTCATTAAACGTGACAATACATCTCGGCCTAAATCGTCGGTGCCTAATAAAAAGCGTACATCACCTGCATCATGCCACGATGGCGGTAATAGCAGTGCATCGCTGTGTTGCTGGTTCACGCCATAAGGTGCAAGGAGTGGTGCAGACACTGCCAGTAACACTAAAGCAATAAACAACCATAAGCCTACAAGGGCAGGGTGATTGGTTTTAAATTTCTTCCAAAATCGCGCTAACGGCGATTTATTCGACTCTTCAGAGAATAAATTAAACTTTGCCATGTGCTTGGTTCCGCGATAATGGGTCGAATAAGGTATAAGTGAGCTCAGCAATAATGGTAGCTAAAATAACGAACATAGAAACAGCGAGTAAGCCACCTTGAATTGCAGGGTAGTCACGCTGATAAATACTATCGATAAGCCAACGACCAATGCCCGGCCATGAGAAAATAACCTCGGTGATCATCGCAAGGGTGATCAAGGTACTAAACTGTAGACCTATTTGTTTAATCACCGGTAGCAGCGCATTACGCAGAGCGTGGTGAATAATCAGCTGCGCACGGTTTAAGCCCTTTGCGCGCGCTGTTTTAATATAACTTTGATCGAGTACTTTCAGCATTGAATCACGGGTAAAGCGAACTAGTACTGTGGTCGGATACATAGCAAGTACTATGGTAGGTAGTGTTAAATGATGGATTGCATCTAAAAATGCCATGCCATCATAGGGGAAATCAGCTAAAAAGATATCAATAAGTATAAAGCCGGTAACTGGTTCTATTTCGTAAAGAAGGCCCATTCGGCCCGACATAGGAAACCAGCCTAGTTGCAGGGAAAACACCATAATTAGTAACAATGCTAACCAAAAAACGGGCATTGAATAGCCAAAAAGTGTGCCGGAATTTATCAGTTTATCAGGCCAACGTTTGTAGTAGGCAGCGGCTAAAATACCACTTGGTACGCCAACTATGACGGATACAATGAGCGCATAAAGACTCAATTCGAGTGTTGCTGGAAATAAGTCTTTTATATGTTGAAATACACTCTCACCAGATGCAAAAGAAATTCCCCAATCCCCCTGAATAATGCGTTCTAAAAAGGCAAAGTATTGCACCACGTAGTTGTCGGTAAAGTGAAACTTTTCCTCTAACACACTGGTTTGCGAGAACGTACTATTAGTAATACCGCTTAAGTTAGTTAGCGCATCACCCGGGAACATAAAGCTCAATGAAAAGGTAAAAATACTCAGCGTCAGCATCATAAACATTAACAATGCTAGACGACGAAGAATATAATCAAGGATCATTATTCTTTCCTCGCGTTAGCTAGTGAAATGCCGCCGAATGGGCTTAAATTTATACCTTTTACGTCACTACTTGCTGCTTGAAAGCGCATACCATGGGCTATCGGCAAAATAGGCAGCTCTTGCACTATGATCCGCTGTGCCTGATTGTAGTATTGTTTTCGTTTTTCAAGATCTGTGGTGTCGAGGGCTTGAGTAAGTAATAAATCAAATTCAGGATGACACCAATTGGCAGGGTTTTTACCACTAAATGTTGCGGTGCAACTTAACAATGGGCTCATAAAATTATCAGGATCTGGCGTATCAGCAGCCCAACCAAGTAACACACTATCGTGTCTATGCTCACCAACGCGTTGTAAAAAGGTGTTCCACTCATACTCGACGATATTAACGTTTACACCAATCTTGCGTAAATCACTTTGCATCAGCTCAGCCATTTTACGGGCGTTTGGATTATAAATACGGCTTACCGGCATAGCCCAAATATTCATATCAAAGCCATTTTTGTAGCCAGCTTCTGCGAGCAAGGTTTTGGCAAGAGCTGGGTTAAATTCAGGCATGGCTTTTTGCGCTTCAAATGCCCACGAAGCTGGAGGCAGTAATGACTGTGCCTTAATGCCGTTACCGTAATACACCGCTTGCATGATTTTATCGACATCAATGGCGCTTGCGAGTGCTTGGCGTACACGTACATCATCAAAAGGCGGACGCTCAGTATTAAAGGCCCAGTAACCAATATTTAAGTTTTGCTCTTTTTGAACTTTAATGTCTTCACGTTGCGATAAAATACTTAGCTGCGCGCTGCTTGGGTGCGCAGTCACATCACACTCTTTAGTGAGCATTTTCGCAACGCGTGTGGTGCCGTTTGGCGTAATGTCATACACCAGTTGTTCAAGTGCTACAGGATGTTTCCAGTAGTCTGGGTTGCGGTAATAGCGAATTAAACGGTCGCGACGATATTCTTTATATACATAAGGGCCAGTACCCACTGGGTATTGGTCAAATAAGTTTTCTTGGTTTCGCTCTTTAAGCTGCATGGCGTATTCTTCCGATAACACCACGGCAAAATCGGTTGCAAGGTTTGCTAAAAAGCTGCTTTCAGCATTATAAAGCTCAAACCGTACTTGGTAATCAGAAACACGCACAATACGACGAATAAGCTGATCAATACCCACACTTTGAAAATAAGGGTAACTGGCATCGCCAACAAAGTGGTAAGGGTTATAAACGTCAAATAAGCGGCTGAAAGTAAAAATTACATCATCAGCGTTAAAATCACGGCTTGGGGTAAAGTATTTTGTGGTATGAAATTTAACCCCTTTACGCAGGGTAAAGGTAATTGCTTTGCCGTCAGGGCTAATTTTCCAATCAGTTGCCAGCTCTGCTTTAAACTCGGCAGACACCGGATCAATACTTAACAGGCGATCATATAACTGATTGGCGATAATATCGATAGTTGAACCCGTCGTTGTCACTTGCGGATTAAACGACACAGGGTTTGCTTCGGCGCAATAGACTAAGCCCTGGTTTTTTTGTTCTGTGGTTTTTTCTTCGTTATCTAGGCAGCCTACTAAGCACACCAAAGACAAAGCAAGTAACGGTTTAAACACCTGATTAGCCTCTAACTATTGCTGCTGATCTAATAAATTGTATTTTTTCAAATAGCCACGTAATTGATGATACGTTAATTCTAAGTGTTCTGCAGTTTTCTTTTGGTTAAATTGGCTATGTTCAAGCGCTTTTTTAATGACATCAATTTCAAAGTCATTAGACAGCTGCTTTAAATTACAAGGAAATTGAATGTCGGGCTTATTGAGTGTCACAACGTCTTGATTTTGTGTCGTGGCGATAGGCGCAGCTTCGACGTTTGCAACAGGGGCACTGCTAACGGCAGCTTTAACGCGCTGTTTAGGTCTAAATTTACTCGCAAATGGATCTAAAATAATCTGGTGAACGGGAATATGTTCGTTACCATGACGATAGAGGCTACGTTCAACCACATTCTTTAACTCACGAATATTACCTGGCCACTCGTAAGATTGCAGCGTTTCGATGGCGCTACGCGTAAAGCCACTAAATAGCTCCCACTCAAGGTCGCGGGCCATGTTAATTGCAAATTGTTCTGCTAGTAACATGATATCTTCTTGACGTTCACGCAGCGGGGGCAGGGTAATAACATCAAAAGCGAGGCGGTCGAGTAAATCGCTTCTAAATTCGCCTTGCTCAGCAAGGGTTGGTAAGTCTTCATTAGTCGCACAGACTAAACGGGTATCGACTTTAACGGTTTGCTTACCACCAACGCGTTCAAACTCGCCGTATTCAATAACGCGTAGTAGTTTTTCTTGTACCATCGCCGAGGTGTTGGCTAATTCATCAAGGAATAACGTACCGCCATTAGCACGCTCAAAGCGGCCTTCGTGGCGTTTACTGGCACCGGTGAATGCGCCACTTTCATGACCAAATAACTCACTTTCGAGCAGGTTTTCGTTAAGCGCTGCACAGTTAAGCTTTATATAGTTTTGATCCCAACGCTTAGATAAGAAGTGCAAACGGGCAGCAATGAGTTCTTTACCCGTACCGCGCTCACCAATAATAAGGATCGGCTTTTCTAAACTAGCTAGTTGCGAAACTTGATCAAGTACACTTAAAAAACTGTCAGATTGGCCGAGTAAATTATCCTGTTGGCGAAATTGGCTCATATTCCCTAACTCTTAGTCATTTTTACTAAGATCTAGTGTATTTCATTATCTATTAGAACTAAAGAAATTTATAAATTTAGTTTAACTGTTTGAATATATTAAGTTATTCTAAGTTTATAAAAGTTGGCAAGCATATTGATACTAGATATACCAACTGATTAAGTTAAAACACCAAAGAGGTAAATGTTATGGGAATTTTTTCACGTTTTGCAGACATCGTTAATTCTAATATCAATGCCATCTTAGATAAAGCAGAAGACCCAGAAAAAATGGTTCGCCTGATCATCCAAGAGATGGAAGATACATTAGTAGAAGTTCGCTCTACATCAGCGAAAACACTTGCTGAGAAAAAAGAGCTAGTACGTCGCGTTGAAACTTTAAAAGTTCAAGTTGCAGACTGGCAAGAAAAAGCTGAATTAGCACTAAGTAAAGACCGTGATGATTTAGCGCGTGCAGCACTGATTGAAAAGCAAAAGTCAGCAGATGCAGTCGCAGCGGTTGAAACTGAGCTTGAGCATGTAGAGTCTCACATCGAGAAACTACAGCAAGAAGTGAGCACGTTACAAGAGAAGCTAGCTGATGCAAAAGCGCGTCAAAAGGCAATCATCTTACGTCAACGCTCTGCTGAGTCACGTCTAGAAGTTAAAAAAGCACTCGACAGCTCTAAAGTTGAAGACGCTTTAAACCGCTTCGAACGTTACGAAACTAAGATCGATGGTCTAGAATCACAAATAGAGTCTTATGATCTTGGTAAAAAATCATTAGCTGACGAAATTGCTGGTCTTCAGCAAGACGAAAAGATTGATGATGAGCTCGCTGAGCTTAAGAAAAAACTAGCAGATAAAAAATAATAAATGGGGGCATGTCCCCCAATGCTTAAACACATAACGGATTGACAGGAGAGTACCATGTTCGACGCAGAAGTTTTGATGGCACCGATTATTGTTTTTATGGTGGTTGTTGCCCCACTTTGGCTAATTTTACATTACCGTAGTAAAAAACAAGTGAGCCAAGGTTTAAGTGAACACGAGCACCGCCAATTATTAGAGCTTGCACAAAAAGCAGATAAAATGGCAGAGCGTGTTGAAACATTAGAAGCCTTACTTGATCAAGAGGCTCCGCAGTGGAGACGTAAAGTATGAGTATCAAACGCGAACTATATAAAGATCCTGAACGTGGCAAGTTAGGTGGTGTATGTGCAGGTATCAGTGATTACTTTAACATGGAGCTTTGGCTGGTACGTATCTTAGTTGTTTCGGCAGCGTTATTATCAGGTGGTCAATTTATTGTTGTTGCTTACATTGCTGCTTGGTTTATTTTAGATAAAAAACCGACAGAAAAAACAGAGAAAAGCACAGACAGCATTCACCAAGACCCGCTTGAAGTAAAATTTAAAGTATGGCAAAAAGGGGAACCACCTCGCCGTGCATTGCAAGACTTAAAAGATCGTCTTGCTCGAGTTGATGGTCGTTTACAAGAGATGGAACGCTATGTCACATCAACAGAATTTACGGTTAGCCGTGAAATCAACAAACTTTAAAGGATATATACGCACCTTGTTTGCATCGTGATACCAAGCGCAAATAAGGTGCTAGACACTTTATGAGCCAATCATTTGCAAAGAACACCTTTAATTCGTTAAAAAATAAAGCGGAAAAAGCCCTTCACCGTAGTTTAGATCAACACGTGAAGTTAGCCGTTACAGGTTTAAGTGGCAGCGGCAAAACCGCTTTTATTACCGCCTTGGTTAAACACTTAACCAGTCAAGCTGACGATAAAAACTTACCTTTTTTTGATGTGATGCGCGAAAAGCGTCATATCGCTACAAAAATTGTGCCGCAGCAAGCACTGACAATACCGACATTTGAATACACAAATGCATTATCAGCGCTATTACCTGTTGAAGGTGAGCCAGTTTGGCCTGCCTCTACCGAGCGTATAAATACGCTACGTTTAGCAATTAAGTACCAAAGTAATTCCGGGCTACGTGGTCACTTTGCACCGCAATCAACGCTCTATCTAGACATTATTGATTACCCAGGTGAATGGCTACTTGATTTGCCAATGCTAGAGCAATCATTTGCTGATTGGTGTGAGTCACAATACTCACTCTTGCAGCAAACAGCACGCAACGAAAAAGCGAAGCCATTTTTAACCGCCCTTGCTGAACTTGATCTATCAGCCAGTGTTGATGAGAACAAACTTGCTGATGTCGCTGCGCTTTATCAGCAGTTATTAGTGGGCCTTAAAAAAGACACCAAACTTGCCATGCTGCAACCTGGTCGCATGCTGATGCCAGGCGAGCTTAAAGGAGCGCCGCTACTGCAGTTTTTTCCTGTTGCTAATGTGCCTGACGACATAATCGAAGGGTCGAATCTAGCGCATCTTAAAAAGCGCTATAAAGCCTATGTAAAAGAGGTTGTAAAACCTTTTTACGAGCAGCATTTTCGTCATTTTGACCGACAAATTGTGCTAGTGGATGTGTTCAGCGCCTTGAATGAAGGCAGCGAAACCCTGCATGAGCAAAGCCGTGTTATTAACCAATTGTTGGCCCATTTTAATTATGGTGAAGCAAGCTTCTTTAAACGTTTGTTTAAACCAAACATCGACAAGCTACTGTTTGCGGCCAATAAGTCAGATCATATTAGTGCGCAATATCATAAAGATTTAGCGCTATTGCTTGATTCAATCGTGCATGACCAAACGAATCATTTAAAGTTCGAAGGCGTGCAAATCGAAACCATGGCAATGTCATCTATCTGCGCTACAGAGCCGCGCCAAGTGGCTGAAAAAGGCCAACAGTTAGCTTGTATTTATGGCAAGCCTTTAGGCGAGCAAGAATGGCTAACGTATTTGCCACCGCAGCCACCGTCACGCCTGCTCAACAAACAAGAGTGGCCAAAACAGGGCTTTGAGTTCTTATCGTTTTCGCCACTGCCATGCCCTGATAAACGGTTAAAGCATATTCGTTTAGATCATGTCATGCAGTATCTGATAGGAGATAAACTAACATGAGTGAGCAACCAAAGGAGATGAACTTTCAGGCGGGTCGCCGTATTTCAAGCTCTGCAAGTAATGAAGCGCCAGCGAAGGAGCTAACTGTTGCTAAAGTGATAGAAAACGCTGAATTTATCGACACTGAAGAAGATCAGCAAGATAGCATTGAGCTTGAGCC
The DNA here is from genome assembly GCF_014349195.1 of Pseudoalteromonas sp. BZK2. Classification (NCBI taxonomy): domain Bacteria; kingdom Pseudomonadati; phylum Pseudomonadota; class Gammaproteobacteria; order Alteromonadales; family Pseudoalteromonadaceae; genus Pseudoalteromonas; species Pseudoalteromonas sp. BZK2. The sequence continues at coordinate 9,681 of NZ_JACSOG010000035.1, forward strand.
TGTGTATAAAAAGTCGAAATGGCAAACCCTAAAAGGAGTGTTTGTTGTTAGCTTTTTAGTTTTAGTGTTACTTGAGTTTGCAATGTCATTATTTGTGACGTTCCAGCAATCAATTATTTTAGGTTCGGTGTATTTAACGGCTGTTCTCAGTGGTGTGCTACTGATTGCCCGTGTTATTTGGCGCGAGTACCGCATGCTAAGAAGTTTAAAGCGTAATCAATTGCATCGTACCGAGGCCGACCGCTTACTCAATAGCGAGCAAGTAGGTGAAGCATTACCATGGCTAGAAAAGCTTAATAAGCATCAAACGCTTACTGGGTTTGAAGAGTTTAAGCAGCAAATAGCAAGTCACCATACCGATAAAGAAATCATGACCTTATACGCCGATAGCTTATTGGTCAGCCAAGATCAGCAAGCGAAAAAACTGATTAACCGTTTTGCCACTGAGTCTGGCTTATTGGTTGCGCTAAGCCCGTTGGCTTTAGTCGATATGATGGCGGTGCTATGGCGTGGCACTAAGCTCATTGAGCAAATTGGCCGTATTTACGGTATTGGTTTTGGTTATGCAAGCCGTATTAAATTGTACCGCTTATTAGTGAAGCAAGTGTTGTTTGTTGGTAGTGCAGAGTTAGTTTCAGATTTAGCTGCAACGGCACTAAGCGCTGAATTACTGGGAAAATTGTCGGGCCGTGCAGCGCAAGGGCTAAGTGCAGGTATTTTTACCGCGCGTATAGGGTATAAAGCGATGGAGCTTAGTCGCCCATTACCTCGCTTAGAGCATAAGCGCAGCTTGCTAAAAGAAACCGCCAATAGTATTGCCCGTAAAATTGCCTCACGTACCAGCGACAAAGAGACCGAAAATACAAAATGACAACTTTTGTGTACAGTTAATAAAAACGGCTGAGTGATATTTAGCCATCTGAGCATCCGGCATGCTTGTGCATTGTGGGTATCTACGTTTTATTTACGAGTATGAAGTACTGATAATAAAAACGAGAACACACAATGACTAAGCATCACTTACATACACAATGTATTCATGGTCCAGAAAAACCAAATGACCCACATGGCGCACTGAGTGCGCCACTTTATCAAACCTCTACCTTCTCTTTTGCTAATGCAGCTCAAGGTGCAGCCCGATTTGCTGGTGAAGAGCAGGGCTTTATTTATACCCGTTTGGGTAATCCGACAACCCAAGAGCTAGAACAAAAAGTGGCTCAGTTAGAAAACTGTGAAGCAGCGGCTGCTACAGCAACGGGTATGGGGGCGGTGTCTGCGTCTGTGCTTAGCTTTTTACAACAAGGTGACCACCTAGTTGCATCAAGCGCGTTATACGGTTGTACTTTTGCATTTTTTGCTCACATGTTGCCGCGCTTTGGTATCGAAGTTACTTTTGTTGATATGACCAACGAGGCTGAACTTCGCGGCGCGGTTAAAGCCAATTCAAAAATGATTTTTGCTGAAACACCAATTAATCCGACCATGGCGGTGCTTGATTTAAGTTTAATTGCCGATGTTGCCAAACAGCATCAACTGATAAGCGTTATCGACAATACCTTCTTAACGCCTCTGCTACAGCAACCTACCTCGTTTGGTATTGATATTGTGGTACACAGCGCAACTAAATACCTAAATGGCCATGGTGATGTGGTAGCAGGACTTGTGTGCGGCACAGAGGAGCATATCAACCTGATAAAAATGACGGTGCTAAAAGATATTGGTGCAACGATTAGCCCCCATGATGCATGGTTAATTAATCGTGGTTTAAAAACCCTTGCTGTACGCATGGAACGCCACTGTGCGAGTGCCCAAGTAGTTGCTGAATATTTAGAGCAGCATCCTTTAGTTAGCAAAGTTTATTACCCAGGGCTTAAATCACATCCGGGTCATCAATTTATTGGCTCACAGATGAAAGCCGCTGGTGGTGTTATTGCCTTTGAAATAAAAGGCAGCCTTGAAGATGGCGAAACATTTATAAATAACACCCAACTTTGTACCCTTGCGGTCAGTTTAGGGGATGCTGAAACCCTCATTCAACATCCTGCATCGATGACACATTCGCCTTATACACCTGAAGAAAGAGCAGCTGCTGGGATCAGTGATGGCTTAATTCGATTATCAGTTGGTCTAGAAGATGTTAACGATATTATTAACGATCTTAAAACTGCATTTACATTCATTGGTTAGGTTGTAATCTTAAGTTTACGATTGTGTTTGCTTTTAGCCCTTTGAAAACGAGGTGTGTAAACTTTTCGATCTTTTGGTGTAATTTTAACTTTACGTTAGGGCTGTTTCTGCAAACCTTAGAAACAGCCTTAACTATTAAAATTTCGCTTACTTTTACATAGTATCGGCTTAACAAGTTAATGAGATTCTGATCAATGCTGATCAAGATTTAACGAAGAAGGTTATTATGGCTAAAGCAAGTAATTACACCTCCAAGCAACCTGATGAAAATGGGGTTATCCATTGGAGCGAAGAAGAAAATAAAATATGGTCTGAGCTAGTTGCTCGCCAACTCGCTTGCATAGAAGGTAAAGCCTGTGATGAATATTTAGCAGGTCTTAAGAAAATTAATTTACCAACAGATCGTATTCCACAACTTAGTGAACTCAACGAAGTGTTACTCGAAACAACGGGCTGGCAAGTTGCGCCTGTTCCGGCACTGATCGATTTTGATGAGTTCTTTCGATTACTAGCAAACAAGCAGTTCCCAGTAGCGACTTTTATTCGCAGCCGTGAAGAGTTTGACTACTTACAAGAGCCAGATATCTTCCACGAGATTTTTGGCCATTGTGCCATGCTTACCAACCCAGCATTTGCTGAGTTTACACACAAATATGGTCAGTTAGGTTATGCCGCTGAAAAGAAAGATCGTGTTTATTTAGCACGCCTTTACTGGTTTACTGTTGAGTTTGGTTTAATGAAAACCGAACAAGGTCTGCGAATTTATGGTGGTGGTATTTTATCAAGCCCAGGCGAAACACAATACGTGTACTCAGATAAGCCAGAAATCAATGCGATGAACGTGCTTGATGTATTACGTACACCTTATCGTATTGATATTATGCAGCCTGTGTACTACACCATTAACTCAATCAATGACTTATTTGATATTTCACAAATGGATATCATGTCGCTGGTGAGTAAAGCAAAAGAATTAGGGCTACATGAGCCAAAGTTTCCTCCTAAAGAAAAATTAGCAAGTTAAGGATTTATAATGTCTTCATTAAGCACACAAAAGTGTGAAGCGTGTCGTGCGGATGCGCCTAAAGTATCTGATGCTGAATTAGCAGAATTGATCAAAATGATCCCAGACTGGGTTCCTGAAGTGCGCGACGGCATTATGCAATTAGAGCGTGTTTACAAGTTTAAAAACTTCAAGCAAGCACTTGAGTTCACTAATAAAGTGGGCGATATGGCTGAAGAAGAAGGTCACCACCCAGGCTTGTTAACCGAGTGGGGCAAAGTAACCGTTACTTGGTGGAGCCACTCTATCAAAGGATTACACAAAAATGATTTTATCTGTGCTGCTAAAACAGACGATGTATTCGCTGCACTGTAAATTTTAAGTTCTGCCCAGAACGATAAAAGGCGTAACCTCAGGTTGCGCCTTTTTGCTTTTTTAGTTCTGATTTCAGCACCGTACTTGAAGGGACTTCATAAAAAGGCTAGCATGAACCTCATATAGGTAAATACTAGGGAAGGTGGTTTATCGTTTATTCCTCTAAGGTTATAGAAAGCACTCAAACCCAGAGCTTTTATTTTTTACGCCATATCATATTATCAGCTTATATTTGCCTTTATCTTTTACTTTTATTAAAGCCACTTGAGGTACAAGCTATGTTTGGTCGATTTAAATTGCATACTGTAGAAATGTCGCCGGAGGTATCAGGTCGAATAACTGATGGGGGTAAGCCATTATCAGGTGTGCAAGTAGCAAGAAGCCTAGCATATGATGGGTACAAAGATGGTAAAGAACAACTAGAGCATACATTTACAAATGAAAATGGTGAGTTTTCGTTTACAAAAATGGTAATCAAATCTCGTAAGCCAGGCAGTATCTTTGGACAGAACATGCCAGTATTACAAGCGATTTATGTTGAGCGCGACGATAAGTTATATCAACTATGGTATACGAGTAAGGTGTGGGAACCAGTTAAGCCGTTAAGTGATTTGTTATTAAGATTAAATGCAGATCTACAAAATAAAGAAATACACCATGAAGTTGATACAAGAAGTTATGGTGGTATGCGCTCTCAAGTCGTTTTATCTATATGCTATTTCGAAGATAGCCTCATAACATCTTTTTATAATAATCAAGAGATATCTACTTATGCAGATATTGATTAATTTTTAATTTCAATTTTAATGTAAGGAAACATTATGCACGCAATTTCACCCAGGATGGCATCTAGCCTAGCACTAGCCTCATACTCTATTAAAAATGGCTTATCAAAAGGGGCTCGACTAGCAGTTAACCAAGATATCGATAAACACTTCAGCTTTGACTTATCAAACGGAGTACACAAGGGGACTTCTGGGGGATTTTTCTGGCGTAAAGAAACAGGCTTCGCACTTATTGGTCAAGGAAAGGCTAGTAGTATGATACATAAAAATGATTATGTAGTTGCTTTTAGAGGAACTGATGCCTTAGCTGACTGGGTTACTGATGCAACAGCCCATAGTACGAATAGTGATAATGGGAATGCTGTTCACACTGGTTTTCAGCGCAGTTTTGCTTCTATAAGACCTAGTCTTTTTGATTATTTTAACCAACCTGGCGTAAGAGACAAAAAAGGTGGGGTTGTTCATTGTGTAGGACATAGCTTGGGCGGAGCCTTAGCCACATTAGCTGCTGACTGGATAAGTACAGAATTTGATAAAACAGTTTACGTTTATACCTTTGGAGCTCCGCGAGTTGGCAAAAAAGATTTTGTAATAAGTAATCATTCAAGAATTGAAAAGACTTACCGTTGTGTTCATGGTAATGATCCTGTTCCAAAAGTACCTGTCTGGCCTTTTTACCATGCTCCGTTAAATGGACGAGAATATATATTGTCACGAGCTCAAGGAATTAGTTTCGCAGCACATGGAATGCCGAATGGGCCTGGATATATAAATACAGCAGATCATAATCGTTGGGAGAATTTAGATGTGCAATCATCAACCTCTATAAGCCAGCGTGTAATACTCAATTATAACCATCGCCTTCAGACTACATACTCAACACATTGGGCTGATAAAATAGCGGCTGCATTAATGACAATATTGGTTGATGGCGGAGCGTCAGGTATCGTCGCTAGTTTACAAGCTACATTAGTGCCTGTTGCCACTGTTTATGATGTTATGGCTCGTACTCTGGCTGATATAGCTAAGATAAAAACAGAGCAAACAGAACCCCTTAGAGGTTTGTTAGCATGTATGCTGGCTTTTGCAGGTAAAGGCGTAAGTATCCCAATAAAATTAACAGAGAGCTTCATTCGTTGGGTATTCAGTGTAACTATTGGGCGTTTGTATAAAGCTGCTAGACAAGCAATGAAGCAAAACTAGCAACCATTACATAAATAAATATTTATGATGTTGCTAAAGTAAAAACAGACGATGTATTCGCTGCACTGTAAATTTTAAGTTCTGCCCAGAACGATAAAAGGCGTAACCTCAGGTTGCGCCTTTTTGCTTTTTTAGAGTCCAAGAATTAACATTAGGCTCTTATCTATGCGAGAACACTAGAAAAGTAAATAATGAAAAACAAAGCGCTTATTCTGCCATTCCTACTCATTTTACTGCCCTTAATTGATAGCTTGTTTATCCCGCAAACATTTGGCATTCAATGGCACAGCCCTAAACTTATGTACCAAATAGGCGTAGCGCTGATGATTGTAAAGCTCACTATGGTTGCCATTGGGCTTTGGTTATTACTCAAAGCAAAGCGCCTTTATATGGAAGCCAGTAAATCGACCCGTATTGTTAAATTTTCAGTCTTTTTACTCGGCGGCTTACAGGTGGTGATAATGACAGCAATATGTTTTTGGTATTTAGTGGCGGGCACGCAAGCGAAATATTTTATGCTGCAAGACAACATTGCTGTATTTACCGCTGATTATGGCGTATTTGCACCGGTACATCATGAGTTCTCATTTATATGCTTTAATGCCAATGGTTTTTACCACATGCAACCAATAGCCCAGCTACCTTGGCTCGGAACCTTTACCTTTACTAGCCAAGATTCGCGTTTGATCATTCAACATAAAAACCAAAGCGGCGCGAATACTCAAGAAATTTCATTAAAAGGGTATGGCTGTTTGCAGTGAGAGGTGTTGGCTTTGTGGGAGGTGACTGCGATTATAAGTGGTTTTCAGGAAGCTGAGATTGGTTTAGTACGGCAACAATCATTATAAAACCATCTTCTTTAATAAAATAAGCGGTATGTTTACCAACAGAAAAGTAAAAACCATTTGGATAAATGTCATTACAACTACGCCCAATTTCTGGATTGTCAGCAAGCAGCTGAAATGTTGTAAGCAGTTTTTCTTTGTAACTGCGCCATTGTAACGGCGAAAAATTATTAACGGTGTAATCTTTGATTTTTAGCAAATGAGACTGGGCTAACTCACTTAGTTTGTAACTTCTCTTTTGCATAATGTTTTATAAAGTATCTAAGAAGTCTTTACCATCAACTACATTACCTTGAGCTAAGTCTCTTTTTGCGTTTTCAAAGCAATACTTAATATAGTCAACTTTCATAGCTTCTAATTCTTCATAATCCCTTATAGACATGACCACTACGGCGTCTTTGTTGTTTTTACTAATTTTAATAGGCTCACGTTGAGCGTTTAAAAGTAGTTCACCAAAATTACGTTTTGCATCATTTGCTGTTAGTGTATTCATGGCTGAGCTCTAAAATAAAGTGATAGGGGAATTATAGTAAAAAGCATGAAATGGTCAAAATAATTAAATCGCACGATTAGTTTGGGTTCTGTAGTTTTACTTACAAGGCACTGATTATATAAGGCACGTCACATACATAAGAGAATTATGAAATTTATATTAGATGACATAGTAATCGAGCATATTGAAAACTCTGATCCTATTTCAATAAAAGTAGGAAAGGTTGGCTGTAGCCATGGTTATATTGACTTAGAAGTAAATATGCTATCTATCTCTCAAGCAAATGAAGCACTTACAACAGGTGGAAAGCCAAAAAGCTTAAAATTTGGTTCAGCCCTCAAAGGATGTAAGTTTAAATTTAGTAAGCAAGAGACAAAATTTTACACAGGTTCAATGCTTTGGTGGTGTTTGCCACTAAGCTTTCGCTGGGAACCTCTTTATTGCTATGAAATAAAAGAGGTTTTTAGAATGATTCACTATTTTAAAGCATTATAAAGCGAGTATTTTAAACGCGAATCGTAGCTGTTAACTTAGTTCTGCGTAAGTGTATATTTACTGAGCTTTATAGTGGGAACAATAATTGTATCGATACTATTACAAACGTTATTTATCCCACCTTTATGATTTGTCGAAGTGCCTCTGAGTATAGCCTTTGCGATTGTTGGTACTGTCATCGGAATTAAGGTAGGTACTCTGGATAGCAAGGAAGCCAAAGGGCCCTGAACTTGTTTTTTCTTCTAAAAAGTCAAAAAATTAAGAACTTAATTTAAAGGTGGAATAAAGATGATTAAGAAACTGATAGTTATATTTTTCTTTTTGTTTCTTCCCATAATCGGTATTTTGCTACATGTGTTTACGCAGTTTCTACATCTTTCTCAATGGGAGATTATAAACATCATCGTTTCTGTAATTTTTTCAGTGCTTTTTGTTATGAAGCAGTATTTGTTATCGAAAACGTTAGGAGCATTACTGGTTACTTCAATAGTCTCTAAAAATGCATACTTACTACTTGAATCTTCAGATGAAATTACAACAGCTATTATGCAAGTAGGTTTCGTTATAGTTTATCAAGCTGCACTGGGCTTACTCGCTTTGTACTTTCTTCATAAGAAAACTAATTTGTAAAGTTGTCAGGTCTTGCTTTCTGCTTTATAAGGCAAAAAACAAGACTTGACCCTCATAACAGTAATTTCAATAAAAAAGGAGCTAGGAAAAAGCACCATATTGATGGTTCAACGACATTTACTAGAAAAGATGGAGAATTCAAAATAGAGTTGAACGGGAAAACTTTAACATACGGAAAAAATTAGAGTTATGAATTTAAGCGATTCAGAACAACAAGTTCAAAATTTGTTGAACTTAGGTTCTAAGCAATTTGAAAAGGCAAAGAAAGATATTAAAGCTATCGGGGTTGAGTGTTTGGAATTAGAAGAAGATCAATTTTCAATATATGACGAAGTCCTATTCTATTCTGAAGTTATCGAAGGTGTAGCCTATAAATACTCTAAACAGACTATTTCCGGACGCTCTGAAAAGTTACTTAAACTACAAAAGTTAACACTATTTGAAAATACTGATTTTAAATCTTGGTTTTCAAAATATCATCTAAAGTACCATGAGTACGCCATGTATTTGCTGGTATTAGAGAGCTTAAGAAAGCTAATAGTATCTGACCTTGAGCTCGAAAGTGACTATAAATAATCTTGGTTCGTTTGCCGCTCAAAAGGGTCACCCATCAGAAAACTCCGGCCAAGCAGGCAGCTGTGTTTTTTTGATCTTTAGTTCAAAATCAGATGAACCTGTATGCTTATGTGGGGAATGACCCTATTAATCTGACTGATCCGACAGGAGAGTATGCAGTATGGGGAGCTGCAATCGCAGCGGCTTTAGATGTAGTTACCCAAGGAGTTATGATAGCCGCAGGTCAGCAAGAAAGCTTTGATGGAGGCTCCGTATTAGTCTCTGCTGCTGGTTTTGCTGGAGTTGGGATAGCAAACCAAGTATCTAAGCTTGGTAAAGCTGGACAGGTGCTTGGTAACATAGCTGCTGATGCGTCTATTAGCGCTGGTAGTACAGCGCTTAAAGGTGGAGACGTAACATTGACAGGTGTTGCTATTGATGTTGTTGCGGGGCAAACCGCTGGCAAAGCGGCTGGGAACTATGCTTCAAATAAGGTGGCAAACTCTGCTGGGCAAAAATTAAATGCTTAATCTGCGAATAGACTTCAAAGAATTGCAAATAAACCCGGAGCTAGAAATGCTCAAATAAATAGAGCAAATGCAGCGCAACAAGCTGTCCAAAATGCTCCAATCGAAGCTGGGGCGGCAGCTAGTGTTGCTGGTTCTAATGCTGCATCATCAACAGCGAAGACAATATGCAATTCAAACGGAGGTAAGTGTTAATTTGGAAAAGAAGCTATTAACTTTTGAGCGTCTAATATTGTCGCTCAAGTCTGACAAATTGCAGTTATGCGTATATATCGGATTATATGTAGGGTTGTTTGTTATTTTATATTTAGAAAATGGCATCAGAATAGCCATATTGGGTTCTTTAGTTCCCCTAACTATTGGTGTAAATAGTTTACTAGTGATGGATCTGAAACATATTGCTAGTGATTTTTCATTTAAGAAGTTTTCTAATATAACTTTAGTCACCTTGGTTCTAGTAACAAATGGGCTTATTTTGTGGTTCGCGTGGCCTAACTGGATTTTGGTTTTAATGCCTTGGCTGATACCGCTAGTATTAAAGATTGGAATTGACGGTTATCTTAAATTTAAATCGTAAATTATAATTTTTGAATCCAAAGCCTCGCTAGTCGGAGCTAGGATTCAACCAAACTAGCAATACTTGCTCTCAATCCAAAGCCAGCAGAATCTGGTTTTGTTTTTTTGGTTCAATGAAAACGGTCGTTTGGTGTCAAATTCAATTGGGTGATTTGCTCAGGCGAAAATCCGTGCCGAAGAAGTTGGAAATCTCTCATCTGAAAAAATGAAGGGGTCAAGTCTTGCTTTTTGCCCTTGGTAAGTCTTGCTTTATCACTACAAAGCACGGGTTTACCACCCTGAATTAGGGCGTTTTATGCAGACTGTTCCCATTGGATATAAAGATGAGATGAATATGTATGTGTATGTAGGTAATTGGTGAGGTAGTAGTTTTAGATAGACATGAGCAAAGTGGCAATAATGAGACTTATCACGGTCATGTACAAAGTACTATCACAGATCAGAAAACAAGAAATGCGGATTCAAAACTACCAAATGTTGTGGTGAACAAAAAAGGGAAATGGAAAGTTAAAAAGAGAAACTAAAATGAATGAAAAGTTTGTGAATACATTATCAATACTGCATAAAACGGCATCTGTTGTTGAGGCAACTAACTTCTTAAATGAAGGAGTTAGTGCAGACATTAAAGCGCAAGGGGGTATTACACCGCTGCACTTTAATGAAAATTATAAAGTCTTGAAACTTCTTATTGATAGAGGAGCTGATGTCGATGCTTCAAGGGATGATGGACAGACTCCACTTCATATACAAAATGATTCTAAAATTGTTCAACTGTTGATCGACAATGGTGCAAACGTTAATGCGTTAAATATGTATGGTGATACTCCTTTGCATTTATCGGAAACTTTGGAAAAAGTGAAGCTTTTAGTATCAAATGGGGCGGATATTAACATTTTGAATGAAGATAATGAGCTACCTGACGATTGTTATGGTGAAGACATGGAAAGTCAAAATATGATTAACTTTCTAGTAAGTATGCGAGATTAATGTGTTCGTTGAATCCAAAGCCTCGCTAGTCGGGGCTAGGATTCAACTATCGAGATCAAATAAACGTTGCTCTCAATCCAAACCCAGCGGAAGCTGGGTTTGTTTTTTTGGTTCAATGAAAATAGTCGATTGGTGCCAAATTCAAAAGAATAAAGGGGTCAGGTCTTGCTTTTTGCTTCCTACAAAGTCAAAAAACAAGCGCAACTCTTAATAATCATTACTACCCTTTATTAGAACAGCCAGCTCTTAAAATATTAAATAGCTGGCAGTCATCTCAAGCCTAACAGTTATTGCTTTACCTGAACTTCTACTTCTTGCCCGGTTTGCAACTGCTCGGCGCCGCGTACTGCGACTTTATCGCCCGCATTTAAAGTGATGTTTGAAGTCGGGGTGACTTCAACCAGTTTGTCTTTACCATTACCGACTTTTACGGGAATTTGCAGGGCTTTGTTGTCGTTGTCGATTTTGACGATATGGGTGCCTTTTTTGCGTAAAATCAGCGCATCGCGATTCACCAGTAGTACATCCCCTTTGCTTTTTAGTGGCACGGTTACATCAACCAGTTGGCCAATTGCCCATGTTTGCTCGGCATCATTTGCTAGTAGGGCACGCACTTCTACGGTTTGTGAACGCGGATCGGTTGATGGGATCACCGCTGTTACGGTGGCTGTTGTCATATCAGGGGCTGATAAGTCGCCGGCTTGAATCGGTAACTCTATGCCTTTGTGTAAAAACTTTAAGTATTTAACAGGCACGTACAGTCTTACTTCTAGGTTATTAATATCGAGCAGGGTGACCAGTTCATCAGCACGATTTATTTCGCGACCAGCGCGTTTAAAACGCTCGCTGATCACGCCGTCAAATGGGGCGCGAACGGTTGCACGCGAAAGCTGATCGTCTATTACTTTTAATTCAACCTTAGCCAGTGCGATATCAGATAACGCAAGGTCATGCTTATTTTGCATATCATCGACTTGGCTTGCTGCAGCACTGCTGGCTTTGGCGAGTTTTTGTAAACGAGCGAGCTCTTGTTGATATAAGCGTAGGTTTATTTTGGCGCGATTGAGCATTTCTTGCTGGCGTGCTTTTTCCAGTTCAAGCGGTAAGGTGTCCATACGAACTAGGGTGTCGCCACTTTTCACCAGAGTACCTGGCTCAACAACATATAATAAACGCCCGCTAACGCCTGCTGTTAGGGTTACATCGTCTTTGCCATACAAAGTGCCGCTGACTTCAATTTCGCTTGTCAGTGGAGCTTGTGTGACGGTTTCTACCGTAACCGGTACGACTGCAAAGGCGTTAAATGCGATAAGACTGAATAGCGCACAAAAGCGAGCGGTTAATTTACGAAAAGGTGTGTTCATTGTTTTAATACTCATTGATTCGATACCAAGCTTAAAGGCGTTTTTTCTGGTTGCTGTTTGTTATTAGCGGGCGGCAGTTGTCTGCCAAGTTGCAATAAACTTGGCATTAATATCAGGGTAAATAGGGCACTAATGGCCATGCCACCGACGATCACAGTGGCAAGGCCACGGTAAATTTCTGATCCTACCCCCGGCATTAGCATCAAAGGCAGCATGCCAAATAAGCTGGTTAAGGTACTTAAGTAAACGGGTCTTGCGCGCAGCAGCACTGCTTGGCGAACGGCGTCTTCTCGACTGAGCCCAGCGGCCATTGCGACACGGGTTTGGTCAACCAATAAAATGGCATTATTTACCACCAGACCCAGCAAGATAATAAAGCCAATCATGGTCAGTAAGTCGAGTGATTGGAAGGTAAATAAGTTAAGTACGAATAGGGCCAGGACACCGCCTGCAATTGCCAATGGCATGACCAGTAAAACTAACGCGCTGTCTTTGGCTGACTTAAACAATGCGGTCATTAGCAAGAATAAAATAAACAGAGCCAAGATAAAGTTGATTGTCATTTCTTGCATGGCCGAATTCATCTTTTGTGCGTTCCCCGCCAAAATCGCACCAGAGCTGTCAGGCAAGCTTGCACGAACTTTTGGCATAACTTGCTCAGAGAGAATAGTTTGCGCTTGTTGCAAGCTCATGTCTGCTGGTGGCGTGACAACAATACTCACGGTACGGCGGCCATTAACACGTCTAAGCTGGGTTGGTCCTACGGTGCGTTCAATATTGGCAAGCTCGCCTAAAGTTTGAATACCTGATTGTGGGGTCACAATGGGCAGTGCTTTAAGCTCCTCTGGAGTTTGCCACGGTATGCCGCGCAAAATCACGTTCATGCGTTCGTTGCCATCAAAGTATTCATTAACAAATAACCCGCCTGTATAGGCTTGCACTGCTTGAGATACATCACGACGAGTTAGCCCTGCTTGGGTTATACGGCGGTCATTGGGTGTGAGCCTAAGCTCTGGCTCTGCCATATCGAGTCGTGGTTGTGGCCTTGCGGTGGCATTCGGCATTGCGTCGGTGACAGCTTGCAGCGCCACATTAGCACCGGCGATTAGCTCGTCCATATTAGGACCCGTTAAATCGATATTGATATTGCGACCATCACCGCCATTAGCAACTTGGATCATCGACCCTCGAAAGAAGAATACTTGGGTGTCGGGTAAATCAATGAAGATTTCTTCTCGGGCTACCTTCATTAATTCTTCAACACGTTGCGGATCAGCAGAATAAATAAAGCCACCAGCATTCGAACCAAAAGCATAAAAGTTAAAATCTTTTATCCCCGGCTCTTTTTCACCTGTGTAATAAGGCATTAAGCGCTTTTTGATGCGCATCAGCAGCTCTTCTTCCATAAACTGCACATTGCCGCCAGGCGGGGTATTCAAGTTAAAGAAAAAGCCATCGGTTGGTGCGCGTGGCATAAAATCAGTTTTCGGGAGCATGGTCATGGTCGCGACGAGTGAGCCACCTAATAAGGCTGTTATCCACACTATTTGTTTAACGCGGGTATTGGTTAGCGCCATGATGAAGTTAGTTAGCTTATGCCAATATTTACTATAAGGATCCGCTTTGAGCTCTTTGTCTGGCCAAAAGTGGTTAGCTAACGGGATTAGTGTAATTGCGCAAATCATAGAGGCAATTACAGCAATAGATAAGGTGAGCGCCAAGTCAGAGAATAACTGCCCCTCAATACCTGCCATAAATAAAATTGGCAAGAAGATAGCAACGCTGGTGGTGGTTGAGGCAAATAAAGCGCCTGTTACTTGAGCTGCACCTTTTAGCGCGGCTTTTTTACTATCAAAGCCTTCGCTTCTGAGCCTTGCGATATTTTCTTGCACTATGATGGCGGCATCAAGTACTAAGCCAACAGCAAAGGCAAGACCCGCCAGTGAAATAACATTTAAGCTGCGGTCAAAAATATTCAACGTTAAAAACGCGACTAACAAAGAGACAGGAATCGTCGCTGCAATCACAAACGTGGCCTTTAAACCTCTAAAGAACAGCCACAAGATTAAACACGACAGCAAAACACCTAGGCCTAAGTTACTTTTAACCAAGGACAAGGCATTACGAATATGCACTGAGGCATCAAAACTTAATTCAATCGATAAGCCATTCTCAGCCAGCGGCCCTTCGTTTAGCTCTTTAATGGCAAGGTTAATTTCGTCGAGTAGGGCAACGGTATTGGCTTCGTTAGCGCGCGAAATACGAATGTAATACGCAGGTTTACCATTTCGACCACTCATTCCTAAACGGTCAGAAAAAGTGCGCTCTACACTTGCGATATCGCCAAGGTAAATAGGTCTATCGCCTGAATAACCAACGCGCATTTGTGCCATGCTCGATAAATCATATTGCCCAGTAAAGCGCACGGTATATTGACGACGGCCAACATTGGCAAGGCCACCAGAGGTATCGCGTGAGCTGGCTAATACGTTACTGATTTGGTCAAGGCTGACGCCAAGAGCGGCGGCTTTGTGAGGGTCAAAGGTGATACGTAACTCTTTTGGTCGCTCACTGGCTAAATCAACGCGGGCAACACCAGGAATACGTGCCAAACGGGGCTCAACAAATTCATCGATTTGTTTTTGGAACTGCGCCATGTCTAAATCAAGGCTGTCGCTATTAAAATCTTTCGGGGTGACCAGTAACGTTGCAGCGGCTTCGCCATTATTACCGCCAGCAAATACCACAGGATCAAATGCATCTAACGGCAAAGGCGGCGCTTGGTTAAGGCTAGTTAACACATCAAGCATGGCCTGTTGCATGTTTTGCCCAACAGCAAAAGTCAACGTGATAGAACCATTACCACGGTTAATGTAAGTATTAACCTCTAGCGCACCCGGGGTGTTTTTTACTGCGTTCTCGAGCGGCTCAATGATCACCGATTCAATCTCTTCAGGTGCAGCTTGGCGCCAGCCAGAGAAAATAGTGATCTGCGGTTGCTCGATATCTGGTGTGAGCTGAATTGGCAGCTTAAAAATACTCAACATGCCAAACAACATAATCAACACCAAGATGACAATAACACTCGCAGGGTTTTTCAGCGAACTACGTGTCAGGTTCATTGTGTGTGTTCCAAAATCAGTTTGTGTGCATTGTAGTGCGATGTAAAAAAAGTGCCAGTGAGGTAAATGAAATGTATGTCAGAAGTAACGCTGAATAGCCGTTAATTCGCGATAAAGTGTGTATTTGAAATAAGATGTAACAATTTAGCTGAGGCGCTTTAAGTTAAAAGCCTTAAGTCCTAAGTTTTAAGCTCTAAGTACAAAAAAGCGCGAAACTAGTTAGCATCGCGCTTCTTATATCTAAAATTTAAAGCTGACGGCTTAAAGCTCCGCTTTATTATTCATCAATCGAGCGAAGTAGGGCGTTAATACCTACTTTTTCGCGAGTTTGCTGATCCACTTTTTTCACGATGATGGCAGCATATAGGCTGTGCGAACCATCTTTTGACGGTAAAGAACCTGGAACGACAACTGCACCAGCTGGTACTCGGCCGTAATGGATTTCGCCAGTTTCACGGTCATAGATGCGTGTGCTTTGGCTGATATAAACGCCCATCGAGATAACGGCGCCTTCTTCAACTACAACGCCTTCAACAATTTCAGAACGTGCGCCAATGAAGCAGTTGTCTTCAATAATAGTTGGGTTAGCTTGTAGTGGCTCAAGTACACCACCAATGCCTACACCGCCAGATAAGTGAACGTTTTTACCAATTTGTGCACATGAGCCAACCGTTGCCCATGTATCAACCATGGTACCTTCATCAACGTAGGCGCCAATGTTGACATAAGATGGCATAAGCACCACGTTTTTACCTACGAAGCTGCCTTTACGTGCCACAGCATTAGGCACAACACGCATGCCGCCTTGTTGGAATTGCTCTGGTGTATAGTCGCTAAATTTAAGGGGTACTTTGTCGTAAAACTGATTAACACCATCGCTCATTGGTTGGTTATCACGAATACGGAAAGACAGTAGCACCGCTTTTTTCAACCATTGATGTACAACCCACTCACCACTGATTTTTTCAGCAACACGCGCAGCACCGCTATCAAGTAATTCAAGCGCGTCGATAATTGCTTGTTTAATTTCACTTGATACTGTGCTTGGGCTGATGCTATCGCGGTTGTCCCAGGCGTTTTCGATCATGGTTTTTAAATCTAACATAAGATCCTCTTATTCGGTTTCTGCGTTGAGTTTTTTACGCAATGCTTGATGAATTTTAGCCTGTTCTTCGTCTGTTAATGCTTGGTATTCGTTATTTGATACCACGAAGAAATCTTCTGCACGCTCACCAACAGTGGTGATCCGCGCGGCATGAATATGTAATAAGTGCGCTTGAAATACTTCCGCAATTTTTGTTAATAGACCCGGAATATCCACCGCCTGAATTTCAATTAAACTGCGGTCTTTACGGGCATGCGGTCTAAGCACAATTTTTGGCTTGATATTAAAGTCTTTAAAGCGCTGAGAGCGATTCTTTTTAAGGCGAATTTTCTTTTTCGGGTCGCTAATTGCAAGATCTAAAGCACGTTTAATGCCTTGCGAACGGTTACTCGCAATCGGGTCACCATTGACCTCTAAAATAACAAAGCTAAATAGCACGTAGCCATCTTTTGTGGTCAGTACCTGCGCATGTTGAATTTGCGCTTTTTTCGAACCAATCACACTAACTAAACGTGAGAATAAACTGCCCGAGTAAGGGCTATAAGCAAATACTTGTGTACCACCATGCATTGCGGTGTTAGACACGGCAACGCTAGGCTGGCTTAAATCGTCACAGCTTAGTAGGTGCTCTGTGTGCCACGAAATCTGTTGCTCGCTAAAAGCAGTAAAATAATTGGCTTTAAAGCGACTCCAAATTAAGTCGATTTGATCTTCGTTACAACCGTGGTTCAGTAAGCGCTGTTTGGCTTGCTGTTTTTTATCACGTATTTGGTCACGTTGGTCCATTGGGTTTTCAAGCCCTAAACGAAGCGCTCGCTGGGTGTGTAAATACAGCTCACGTAGTAGGGTATTTTTCCAATCGTTCCACAGGTTATCGTTAGTTGCGCGAATATCGGCTAACGTTAAGCAGTACAAGTAATCAAGCTGACGCTCATTTTTCACTTTACTTGCAAAGTCTTTAATCACATCTGGGTCATTAATATCTTTGCGCTGCGCTGTAACCGACATAAGTAAGTGATTAGCCACTAACCACGAAATAAGCTTGCCATCTGAGGCTGGGAAGCGGTGTAGCTTAGCAAACGCGATTGCATCAACTGAGCCAAGCTCAGAGTGATCGCCACCACGGCCTTTAGCAATATCATGGAAAATACCGGCTAAATAAAGTAACTCAGGCTTGTCCATGCGAGTGACAATTTCACTACATAACGGAAATTCGCTGACTTTTGATTTATCAAAGTACTTATAAATATTGTTGATGAGTTTATGGGTATGTTCATCCACGGTGTAGGCATGGAATAAATCGAACTGCATTTGCCCAAAGATATTACGCCACTGAGGTAAGTAGGCAGCGATAATACCGTGCTTGTGCATCAGCGTAAATGCGCGCCCCATACCGTTAGGGTGTTTGATTAAACGCAAAAATGCTTCGCGACAGGCGGCGTAATCTTGTAAATCACCCAATAAACGACGGCGAACTTGGCGCATTGTACGTATGGTACTTGGGTAAATATGGGTGATTTCTGGGTTATCAGCAATATGCTCGAACAATACAAATAGCTGATCACGGCGGAAGAACACCGATGGATTCTTAACACGAATTTGATGACCAATACGCTCAAAGTTACGGTCAAGCTCAATCACAGGTAACTCACCAGCACCCGGTAAAATGCTTTGCTCAAAGTATGAAAGCAGCATTTGGTTAAGCTCACGTACGCGGCTCATAATCCTAAATAAGCGTTTCATCATGCGCTCGACCGAGGCTTTACCGTCACTACCAAAGCCTAGAATTTCTGCGGCATGAGGTTGATGATCGAACAATAAGCGGTTTTCAGAGCGACCCGCAGCGATGTGTAGCGCAAAACGAATGTTCCAAAGGTTTTCTAAACATTCAGACAGTTCTTGGTATTCTTCGTGAGTAAGATAGCCGTGATTTATAAGTTCTTGTAATGTTTCGGCTCTAAAGTGCTTTTTAGCAACCCAAATAATGGTCTGTAAGTCGCGCAGGCCACCTGGGTTTTCTTTGATGTTAGGTTCAAGGTTATAAGCTGTACCATGGCATTTTTTATGGCGTAAGCTTTGTTCTTGTACTTTGGCTAAAAAGAATTCGTCTGAGCGCCAAATAGGCGTATCTATTAGATGATTTTTTAATTTTTCGAATTCGATATGGTTACCGAAAATTAATCGGCTTTCGAGTAAGCTGGTGGCAAATGTCACATCTTCGCGTTTTTGTTCTAATGCTTGTTCTATAGTGCGAACGCTGTGACCAATTTCTAAATTAAGATCCCAAAGCATGGTAACGAACTGGCCAATTTTCTCGCAGACGGCTTCACTTGGCTGCTCGCTTACTAGCAACATAAAGTCGATATCGGAATAGGGGTGTAGTTCGCCACGACCATAACCACCCACAGCAATTAGGGCAAGATCACTTTCGTGAGCGAGGTCGTAATCGTGAAACAGTTTAATTAATAAGCGGTCGATAAACTCAGCGCGGGCATTAATTAAGTTGCTAACGGGTTGTTTTGAGAATTCGTTCTGTAGCCATTTATAAAAATAACTAGAACAGTCGCGATAATCGCTAAGTTGCTCAGCTTGGCTGAGCAACTTTTTTACTTTATTGGGTAATGCCACTGGGGCTGGCTCCTAGTGTTCGATGATCCTGTCAATAGTATCATCTGATCGGAGCGTTAAAATTTCAACACCATTTTCAGTCACTAACAGTGTATGTTCCCACTGTGCAGACAATGAACGGTCTTTTGTTACAACTGTCCAGTTGTCTTTAAGTAGCTTACATTGGCGTTTACCAGCATTAACCATAGGTTCGATTGTTAAGCACATACCTGCTTTTAATACTTCACCAGTACCTGCTTTACCATAGTGCATTACTTGAGGTTCTTCGTGGAACTCAGCACCAATACCGTGGCCACAGTATTCACGTACGATTGAATAGCTAAAGCCCTCTGCGTATTTTTGAATTGCAGCACCAATATCACCTAAGCGTACGCCTGGTTTTACCATTTTAATTGCAAGGTAAAGGCTTTCTTGGGTGATATCTGCAAGACGCTTGCCTTGAATGTTAGGCGTACCAACGTGGAACATCTTCGATGTATCACCGTGATAGCCATCTTTGATCACAGTCACGTCGATATTGACGCTATCGCCTTCTTTAAGTGGTTTGTCATTTGGAATACCGTGACAAATTACATGGTTCACTGAGGTGCAAATTGATTTTGGGAAACCGTGATAATTAAGCGGTGCTGGAATAGCATCTTGAACATTAACAATATAATCATGACAAATTGTGTTTAGTTCATCTGTGGTTACACCTGGCACCACATGCGGTTCTATCATTTCTAGTACCTCGGCGGCTAAGCGCCCGGCAACACGCATTTTTTCGATTTCTTCAGGGGTCTTGATCACAGCACTCATTGAGGCTCCAAAGTTGTTTTTCAGGTCATTTTTTAGTGCACAAATTTTGCACTAGACGTTGAGTTTTCAATTTTAATATGGTATAAAGCGCGCCGTCTTTTTACAAATAAATTCTTAACTGATTTTTTGTATTTAAGGCAAACACAATTTTATTTTAACACACACACGTATCGTCACATACACTTGGGTGCACTTAAGTTACAAATTAACTACGGTGTTGGTGCTATGGGATATGTGGAGGCCTAACCCTAAATTATAGAGGATTATACAAATGGCAAACGTTTCAATGCGCGATATGCTTCAAGCTGGTGTTCACTTTGGTCACCAGGCACGTTACTGGAACCCTAAGATGAAGCCTTTCATCTTCGGCGCTCGTAACCGTGTTCATATCATCAACCTAGAGCAAACTGTACCAATGTTCAACGAAGCACTTAAGTTCTTATCGAACGCAGCTTCTAACAAAGGTAAAGTACTTTTCGTTGGTACTAAGCGCGCAGCAAGCGAAGCAGTTAAAGAAGCCGCTCTTCAAAGCGAGCAGTTCTACGTAAACCACCGTTGGTTAGGTGGTATGTTGACTAACTGGAAAACAGTTCGTCAATCAATCAAGCGTCTTAAAGACCTTGAAGCGCAAAGCCAAGACGGTACTTTCGAGAAATTAACTAAGAAAGAAGCGTTAATGCTTACTCGTGAAATGGAAAAGCTTGAAAAGAGCCTTGGTGGTATCAAAGACATGGGCGGTCTTCCTGACGCGCTTTTCGTTATCGATGCAGACCACGAGCACATCGCTATCCGTGAAGCTAACAACCTAGGTATCCCAGTTGTTGCTATCGTTGATACTAACTCTAACCCAGACGGTGTTGATTACATCGTACCTGGTAACGACGATGCGATCCGTGCTATCCAACTTTACACTGGCGCTGTATCAGCTGCGATCACTGAAGGTCGTGAGAACAACATCGTTGCTCAAGCTGAGAAAGACGACTTCGTAGAAGCTGAGTAATTAGCTGTCATCAAGTCTTCATCTAATTAAGATGAAGACTTGTTATTCTTGTTAAGCGGCCTATACCGCTTCCCTATAACAGAATTCAATTGAGGATATTCTAATGGCTGTAACTGCTGCCCTAGTTAAAGAATTACGCGAGCGTACTGGCGCTGGCATGATGGATTGTAAAAAAGCGTTAACTGAAACTAACGGTGACATCGAGTTAGCGATCGAAAACATGCGTAAGAGCGGTGCTGCAAAGGCTGCTAAAAAAGCAGGTAACATCGCTGCTGAAGGTACAATCTTAATCAAAGAAGGTAACGGTTTCGCTGCACTTCTTGAAGTTAACTGTCAAACTGACTTCGTTGCTAAAGACGCTAATTTCCTTGGTTTCGCTAACCAAGTTCTTGACGCTGCTGCAGAATCTAAAGCAGACATCGAAGCACTTAAAGCACAATTCGAAGAAACTCGTGTTGCTCTAGTTGCTAAAATCGGTGAAAACATCAACGTTCGTCGCGTTGAGTACATCGACGGTGACAAGCTTTCTTCTTACCGCCACGGCGACCGTATCGGTGTTGTTGTAGTTGGTGAAGCTGACGAAGAAACACTTAAGCAAGTTGCTATGCACGTAGCTGCGTCTAAGCCTGAGTTCGTAAACCCAGAAGATGTACCAGCTGACGTTGTTGAAAAAGAAAAAGCAGTTCAAATCGATATCGCGATGAACGAAGGCAAGCCTGCTGAAATCGCTGAGAAAATGGTTATCGGTCGTATGAAGAAATTCACTGGTGAGATCTCTCTTACTGGTCAAGCTTTCATCATGGAACCTAAAAAATCAGTTGGCGAAATTCTTAAAGAGAAAGGCGCAACTGTTACTAACTTCATCCGTTTAGAAGTTGGTGAAGGTATCGAGCGTAAAGAAGAAGACTTCGCTGCTGAAGTAGCTGCTCAAATCGCTGCTGCAAAAGGCGAGTAATTTTCTAACTTAGTGACGTAGGGCAATAAGATGAAATTAATCTGCTATTAGCTTTTGCGTCACTGATGAAAATTCTTTAAAATAACCGCGTTTTATGTGTAACCATAGCGCGGTTATTTTTTATCTCATTACTAAGGCTGGCCCAAATATTATGACTATCAATCGTAAACCTATTTTTAGACGTGTTCTTCTTAAACTTAGCGGTGAAGCATTAATGGGAGACGAAGGCTTCGGCATCGACCCAAAAGTACTTGACCGTATGGCTCAAGAAATTAAAGAACTTGTAGAGCTCGACGTAGAAGTAGGTTTAGTTATCGGTGGCGGTAACTTCTTGCGTGGTGGTTCATTGGCAGAAGCGGGTATGAACCGCGTAGTTGGCGACCACATGGGTATGCTTGCCACTGTAATGAATGGTTTGGCAATGCGCGATGCACTGCACCGTGCATTTGTAAATTGTCGTTTAATG
Organism: Pseudoalteromonas sp. BZK2; assembly: GCF_014349195.1. Taxonomy (NCBI): domain Bacteria; kingdom Pseudomonadati; phylum Pseudomonadota; class Gammaproteobacteria; order Alteromonadales; family Pseudoalteromonadaceae; genus Pseudoalteromonas; species Pseudoalteromonas sp. BZK2. The sequence continues at coordinate 31,780 of NZ_JACSOG010000035.1, forward strand.
TCTGCTATCCCACTGAACGGTGTGTGTGATGCTTACAACTGGGCAGAAGCTATCAGCCTATTAAAATCTGGCCGCGTTGTAATTTTCTCAGCGGGTACAGGTAACCCATTCTTCACGACTGACTCAGCAGCGTGTTTACGTGGTATTGAAATTGAAGCAGATACTGTAATCAAAGCGACTAAAGTGGATGGTGTTTACTCTGATGATCCAGTGAAAAACCCAGACGCTACACTATATCGCCACTTAAGCTACAATGAAATCATTGAAAAAGAGCTTAAGGTTATGGATTTAGCTGCATTTACGCTGGCGCGTGACCACAACATGCCATTAAGCGTATTTAACATGAATAAATCAGGCGCGCTTAAGCGTGTTATTATGGGCGAAGATGAAGGAACGCTTATCTCTTCACAAGCCTCAGACGAAACTAGCAAATAGATTAGGATTGAACCGTGATTAACGATATCAAAAAAGATGCGTCAGAACGTATGCAAAAAAGTGTTGCGGCACTAGGCAGTCAATTATCTAAAATTCGCACAGGCCGTGCGCACCCAGCATTACTTGACGGTATTCAAGTGTCTTACTACGGTGCTGACACGCCATTAAACCAAGTTGCTAACGTAACAATTGAAGACTCTCGTACACTTGCAATTAGCGTGTTCGATAAGTCATTAGCGCAAGCAGTAGAAAAAGCGATCATGGCTTCAGATTTAGGTTTAAACCCAATGTCTGCAGGTACTGTTATTCGTGTTCCACTTCCTCCACTTACAGAAGAGCGTCGTAAAGACCTTATCAAAATCGTACGTGGCGAAGTTGAAAGCGGTCGTGTTGCTGTACGTAACATCCGTCGTGATGCAAATGGCGATATTAAGAGCTTATTGAAAGAAAAAGATATTTCTGAAGATGAAGCACGTCAAGCAGAAGACGAGATCCAAAAGCTTACTGATAAGTTCATCAAAGAGATGGACGCACAACTAGCTGCAAAAGAAGCTGAGTTAATGGAAATCTAATCGCTGCTGTTTATCTTTCAGACACTGATTCTGTAAGTAAACAGGCGTAACTAAATTTATTAGTTTTGAAACGCCGTCTAGGGTATACTAGACGGCGTTTTTTTATGGAATACTCGATATTTATGGTTCTTAACGCTGATAAAATTTCCCAGCAAAGTTTGCCTAAGCATGTCGCTATAATCATGGATGGCAACGGACGTTGGGCACAAGCGAAAAATCGCCCACGTGTTTATGGGCACAAAAAGGGCGTTGATGCGGTTCGTCAATCAGTGCAATTTTGTACTCGCTTAGGTATACAGTCGTTAACACTATTCGCATTTAGTAGCGAAAATTGGCGACGTCCAGAAGACGAAGTAAATACGCTCATGGAGCTATTTTTATTTGTACTGGGCAAAGAAGTTAAAAAACTTCATAAAAATAATGTAAAGCTAAACATAATTGGTGATTTATCACGCTTTTCAGAAGGTTTGCGCAATAAAGTTGATGCAGCCCATGAATTAACTCGTAATAATACGGGTCTACAGTTAAACGTGGCAGCTAATTATGGTGGACGTTGGGATATTACTAACGCCGCAACAACGCTTGCGAAAAAAGTCGCAGCCGGTGAAATGGCCGCAGAAGATATTACTGAAGAGCTAATGGCTGAACAAATGCGTATGGCCGACCAAGGTGAGCTTGATTTAATGATCCGCACCGGTGGAGATTTACGCATCAGTAACTTCCTTTTATGGCAAGCGGCTTATGCTGAGCTTTACTTTACCGATACGCTTTGGCCAGACTTCAATGAAGCTGCATTTGCTGACGCTATCGCATGTTACGTTGCCAGAGAGCGACGATTTGGTTGTACAGGCGAACAAATAAAACAATTACTCGCCGAGACCTAATTACTAGTTGAAGGTACACACATTGCTAAAACAACGAATTTTAACCTCGCTCGTGTTGGCACCACTTGCACTTATTTTGGTTTTTTATACCCCATTAACACTATTTAGTTATATCGCCGCTGGTATTGTTTTGCTCGGTGCGTGGGAATGGTCTGCATTTATGGGCCTATGCGATAAAGTTAAACGCTTTGGATTTGTAGCAGCAACGGCTGCATTTTTGGCATTACTCAACTGGCATTGGCCCATTGAATCACTTTGGCAAAATGGTCAATTAGTGGGTGATGCAAACTATCTATTTACCTTGTCATTTGCATGGTGGATTGTGGCAACTTACTTAGTTTGGCGCTACCCAGCAATGGCAAAGGCTTGGAATGAAGGCATTGTAATGCGTGCCATTGCAGGCTTTTTAACCTTAGTGCCACTTTGGCTTGCACTAAATACACTACGTAGCGCAGGGTATGGCGAATCTACTCACTTTGGTTCAATGTTAATTTTAGTTGTACTTGGTATTGTGTGGAGCGCAGATATTGGTGCTTATTTTACCGGTAAAAATTTAGGTAAACGTAAACTAATGCCAAAGGTAAGTCCTAATAAAACGATTGAAGGTTTATTAGGTGGTGTAGTGGCTTCGGTTGTTTTTGTTTTAGCATTTTGCCACTTCACTAATGTTGATATGAGTGTTTGGCCAATCTATGCTGTGATGACTGCATTTATTGCGTTATTTTCAGCGGTGGGCGATTTACTCGAAAGTATGTTTAAACGTGAGGTTGGTTTGAAAGACAGCGGTTCGTGTTTACCAGGTCACGGTGGTATTTTAGACCGTATCGATAGCTTAACAGCAGCTGCGCCAATCTTTGTACTTTGTTACGCGTGGACACTGAGTTTATGAGCAAAGTAGAGCAACTTGTCGTACTGGGCGCAACTGGTTCAATCGGTTTAAGCACCTTAGATGTTGTTTCTAGAAACCCAGAGCGCTTTGCGATTTTTGCATTAGCAGCGGGTAAAAATGCTGGAAAAATGGCTGAACTGTGTATCGCACATCAGCCTAAATTTGCTGTTATGGCTGACCAACACGCTGCCAAAGCCCTTCAACACTTACTCGCGAACAGCATGTGTAAAACTGAAGTGCTAGCGGGTATTGAAGCGATGAGTGAACTTGCTGCTCACGTTGATGTTGATGCAGTGATGTCGGCGATAGTAGGTGCAGCAGGTCTGTTACCGACTTTAAGTGCAGTTGAAGCTGGCAAAAAGGTCTTGCTCGCTAATAAAGAGTCGCTCGTTATGTCAGGTCAGTTGTTTATTGATAAAGTAAAACAACATGGCGCCACTTTACTGCCTATCGACAGCGAACATAATGCGATTTTCCAATGTATGCCAGCATCGCTACAGAATGCATCAGGCCTACTTGCTGATAATGGTGTAAGCAAAATCTTGCTTACAGGTTCTGGCGGTCCTTTCTTAAAGCGTGATTTAGCGACATTATCATCAGTGACTGTTGCTGAGGCAGTGGCACATCCAAACTGGTCAATGGGACAAAAGATTTCTGTTGATTCAGCCACTATGATGAATAAAGGCCTAGAGTTTATAGAAGCCAAGTGGCTGTTTAACTGCTGTGCCAGTGATATTGAAGTGGTGATCCACCCACAAAGTATTATTCACTCTATGGTGCAATATCAAGATGGCTCAGTGCTTGCGCAAATGGGCAATCCAGATATGCGCACACCAATTGCTCATGCTTTAGCTTTTCCTGAGCGTGTCGATGCGGGTGTAAAACCGCTCGATTTTTCACAAATGGCAGATTTTACTTTCACTAAACCAGATTATGCTCGTTACCCTAATTTAAAACTTGCCATTGATGCGTGTGAAATGGGGCAAGGTGCAACCACCACAGTAAATGCGGCGAATGAAATTGCCGTTGCTGCCTTTTTAAATGGTCAAATCGGCTTTACAGATATTTATCGAATTAACGCTGAAACGCTCAACGCAACACAAAACATCAACGTGCAAACTCTCGATGAGATTTTAGCTTGCGACCAAGCTGCACGTGTAAAAGCGACTGAGTTTGTAAAAAGAGGCATCAACTAGCATGTTTGATTTTTTCTGGAATCTTGGCTCATTTATTCTCGCCTTAGGTATTTTAGTGACTGTGCATGAATATGGTCATTTCTGGGTTGCGCGAAAAGCGGGCGTGAAAGTGCTACGTTTTTCAATTGGCTTTGGTAAGCCGTTGATCAAGTGGTACGACAAACAGCAAACCGAATATGTGATTGCTGCAATCCCACTAGGTGGTTATGTCAAAATGCTTGATGAGCGTGTTGACGAAGTGCCGCCAGAGCAGCGTCATTTATCATTTAATGCTAAATCAGTAAAAGCACGTATTGCGATTGTGGCTGCAGGCCCGATGGCAAACTTTTTATTCGCTATTTTTGCACTTGCTGTGATGTATATGGTGGGTGTGCAGTCATTAAAACCTGTGGTGGGTGAGGTGACTCAAGGCAGCCGTGCCGCTGCTGCTAATATTGAGCCAAACCAGCAAATTATTAAAATTGGTGAAGACGACATTAACACTTGGCAAGATGCCACATTCTCGCTTATGAGTCGCTTAGGTGAGCAAAGTGTTGTGGTAACGCTTCGTGATCAAAATTATCAAAAACATGTGCGTACTCTTAATTTAGATGGTTGGAAACTAGACCAACAAGACGTACCACCATTAACCTCGATAGGTATTGTACCGTTTCGCCCTAAAGCACTTTTAGAAGTGGCCATGATCAGTAAAGGCTCGGCGGCAGAAGCTGCAGGTTTAGAGGTTAACGACAAAATACTTGCTGTAAATGGTGAAAATATCAGCAGTTGGAGCAAGTTAGTTTCATTAATTCAGCAATCACCTAACAAATCCTTACAATTTAGTGTACAAAGGCAAGATAGTATAAAAGAACTGACGGTAACGCCACAAAGCAGAACCAATGATGCAGGCGTTGCTCAAGGATTTTTAGGCGTGTCTCCGGTGGTCGAGCCATGGCCAGAAAACTATATTGAAACTAGACATTATGGCCCCGTCGATAGTATTGTGCTGGGCATACAAGAAACATGGCGTTTAATTACCCTTAGTTTTGACATGATTGGTAATTTAATTACCGGTCAGGTGTCGGTTAAAAATTTAAGTGGCCCGGTGGGCATTGCAGTTGGCGCGGGAACTAGCGTAAGCTATGGCTTGGTTGCATTTTTAAGCTTTTTAGCATTAATTAGTGTAAACCTTGGCGTATTTAACTTATTACCGCTGCCAGTGCTAGATGGTGGGCACTTAATGTATTACATAATTGAACTTTTTCGCAAAAAGCCGGTCTCTGAAAAGACGCAAGAATTTGGTTTTAAAGTGGGGGCCTTGCTGCTTCTGTTTTTAACATGTTTCGCTTTGTTCAATGATGTATCGCGTTTATAACAAGTAAGCGAAAAATTCCAATTTGAACACGATTGTAAAACACCAAAAGTTTATTTAATAAGGTGTTGAGCGGTAATACAGTTGTAAAGGATAAAGATAACAAAATGGCTATAAAAAAACATTTGGCAGTTTCAAGTTTATTAGGCGCTAGCTTTGCAGCCCTAGGCCAAAACTCCTTTATTGTAGAAGATTTAAAAGTTGAAGGTTTACAGCGTGTTGCACTTGGTGCTGCGTTAACGCATATTCCGATCAATGTGGGCGATAATATTGATGAGTACACAATTTCAAGAACCATAAAGGCTCTCTATCGTTCTGGTCACTTTGACAATATTAAAGCATTACGTGATGGCAACAGTGTTATCTTCCGAGTGACTGAGCGCCCAACGATCAGTATGATCGAATTTGATGGCAATAAAGATATCAAAGATGAGCAGCTAAATGAGTCGCTAGACCAGCAGGATATCCGTACTGGTGAGCCGCTTGATAAAACAGTTCTTGATAACATTGAAAAAGGTCTAGTTGAATTCTTCCACAGTATTGGTAAGTACAATGCAAAGGTGGAAGTTAGTATCACAAAGTTACCTCGAAACCGTGTAAAACTATTATTTGAATTTGATGAAGGTGATGCTGCATCAATTCGTCAAATCAACCTCGTTGGTAACGAACTTTTCTCTGATGAAGAGCTACTTAAATTAGCTGAGTCACAGCAAGATTTGCCGTGGTGGAAGTTCATGTCGAGCGACCGTTATCAAAAGCAAACCATTGAAGGCGATTTAGAGAAAATTCGCAGTTACTACCTAGACCGTGGCTACTTGCGCTTTAATATCGATTCAACACAAGTATCTGTAAGCCCTGAGCGTGACTCTGTTTATGTAACAGCAAATATCACCGAAGGCGTTAAATACAAAGTGAAAGGCTTTGACTTTATTGGTGACTTGTTAGGCCGTGAAGAACTCATCAGAAGTGTTATCCCGCTGAAAACAGGTGAGCTTTATAATGGCTCCGTTGTGACCTCTTCAGAAGAGTTTATCAAAAGCTACTTAGCGCGTTTTGGTTATGCTAATGCTGAAGTGCGTACCATCCCAGAAATTGATGATGAAAATAAAGAAGTTCAATTAACGCTATCGGTTAATCCGGGTAAGCGTGTTTATGTTCGTCGTATCATTGTGGGTGGTAACCAAAATACCTCTGATGAAGTAGTGCGCCGTGAAATGACACAGCTTGAAGGTGCGTGGTTGTCCAATCAAAGCCTTGAGCGCTCTAAACTGCAAATTCAGCGTTTACCCTACATGGAAAGCGTTGATTTTAATGTGGTGCCAGTACCAGGTGTAGATGACCAAGTTGATGTAGATTTTACTGTGAAAGAACAATCTGCAGGTAGCTTTAACGCAGGCCTTGCCTATGGTTCTTACTTAGGTCTGCAATTTAACATTGGTGTCAGTGAATCAAACTTCTTAGGGACCGGTAACCAAATTGGTTTCAACATCAATACCTCACGTGGTTCTGAGCGTATTAGTGTGTCTTATACTGACCCTTACTTTACGCCTGATGGTGTATCGCAAGGTAGTAGCATTTTCTACAGTAACTACGATGCGAGTAAGTTTAGCCTAATCGACTATAAATCGAAGAGCTATGGTATTGGTACTAACATTGGTTTCCCAATCGATGCAGTAAACCGTATTAACTTTGGTGTTCGTTGGGTACAAGAAGAACTGTCAGATATTGCTGAGTACGAGCAAACACGTGTTATTCGTGAAACCTTCTTAGATCCAGATAACCCAGATGCAGGTTTTGACTTTACTAAGTACGAGCTAAGTGCAGGTTGGTCACGCGTTACTGTAAACCGTGGTTTATTTCCAACAGCAGGTTCGCGTCAATCTCTTAACTTAACTGCGACAACGCCAAACTCTGATTTACAGTACTTTAAGCTAAATTATGATTCGCGTTTCTACTGGCCAATCAGTAATGACCACCGCTGGGTGTTCTCAACGCGTGCGGCACTTGGTTATGGTAATGGCTATGGTACAACCAATGGTTATGACCAAACACTGCCATTCCAAGAGTTCTTCAGAATTACTGAAATGGAACTACGTGGCTTTGACCGTAATACGATTTTACCACGTGCTGTATCACGTGTTCCGCAAAGCATTCCTGGTACACCATTACCTGATGGTACGACAACAGGTAGCATTGGTGGTGCATCAGAGTTTGACCAGCTTTACACAGCAGGCCGAATTGGTGGTAACGCCAAAGCGGTCGCAGGGATGGAGCTTATTGTTCCAACACCTTTCTTAGATGAAGAAAACACTAGCTCTGTACGTACCAGCTTCTTCGTAGATGCAGCAAACGTATGGGATACAGAGTTTAATATTGACCGTTATCAAAACCTGTCAACAGATGAGCGTGCTAAATTGGATGACTATGCAGATCCGATGCGCTTTAGGGTTTCAACCGGTCTTTCTCTACAATGGATCTCTCCTATGGGTCCAATGCTGATCAGTTTTGCGTATCCATTGCAAAAAGAAGAAGATGACGATACGAAGACCATCAGCTTTAACATTAGTAATACATTCTAAAGGAGTTTTTTCGTGAATAAATCAATTAAATCAACAGCTTTTGCACTACTTGCTACTTTATCTATGGGCCTATCTACTAACGCATTTGCCCACAAAGTAGGTATTGTTGATATGCAAGAAATCTACAAACAAATCCCACAAATGGCGAAAGTAGAGCAAACTTTAGAAGCTGAATTCTCTGAGCGTCGTCAAGAACTAGAAAAACTTCAAGGTGATATTCGTTTTGAAGCTGAAAAGTTCAAGCGTGAAGCGACAACGATGAGCGACAAGCAAAAAGAAGAATTACGCACTAAGATTCAAGGTATGCAGCAGCAACTTGCTGAAAAAGGCCGTCCTTTAGAGCAAGAAATCAAAATGCGTCAAAACCAAGAACTAGCTAAAGTTCAAAAGCTAATCTTAAATGCAATCGAAGAAGTAGCGAAAGCTGGCAAATTCGATGAAGTTAAAGTTAAAGAAACAACGATTTATGTAAACCCTAAAACTGTCGATGACTTATCAAGCAAAGTTGTTGAAAAAGTAAGTAAGCAATAGAAATCATATATGCAAAACTACACGCTTTCGCAGATAGCGGATCTTCTGGGCGCTGACCTTCAAGGTAACGGCGCTACAGAGATTAAAAAAATATCTACACTTGCAAATGCCCAACATGGGCATATTGCATTTTTAGCGAACAAGAAATATCGCTCGCAATTAGATGATACTCAAGCAAGTGCGGTGATTTTATCATCAGCAGACGCTGAGTACTTTTCGGGTAATAAGCTCATTGTTGCTAACCCTTATGTTTGTTACGCCAAGCTTGCTCAGCTAATGGACACCACACCGCGCTCAGCAGTGACGGGTATTCACCCTAGTGCAGTCATTCATGATTCAGCTTCGATTGGTAATAATGTCGCGATCGCCGCCAATGTGGTGATTGAAGCGGGTGCTGTTATTGCTGACAATGTACAGATTGGCTCAGGCTGTTTTATTGGTGAGCATGCAAAAATTGGTCAAAGCACTAAGCTTTGGGCAAATGTAAGCATTTACCATGAAGTTGAGATTGGCAGCGACTGTTTATTCCAAGCGAATACAGTCGTGGGCAGCGATGGTTTTGGTTACGCTAATGAGCGTGGGGAATGGGTGAAAATACCGCAACTTGGCCGAGTAATCATCGGTGATAAGGTTGAGGTAGGCGCGTCTACTACGATTGACCGTGGTGCATTAGACGATACGATCATCCATAGTAATGTAATTATCGATAATCAATGTCAAATAGCGCATAATGTCGAGATCGGCTCAGGCACAGCGGTTGCCGGTTGCACGGTTTTTGCCGGAAGCGTCGAGATCGGTAGGAATTGTCAGATTGGTGGTATGGTTGCAATTAATGGTCACCTTAGCGTATGCGATGGTGCTATAATCACCGGCATGAGTATGGTGACGAAAGCAATCACAGAGCCTGGAATCTATTCATCAGGATTACCTCATCAAACTAATAAAGAATGGCGCCGAAGTATTGCCCACATCCGCAATCTTGGCGATATGAAAGACCGCATTAAAGCTCTTGAGTCACTGACTAAGTCACTCAATATTGAAGACAAATAAGGATGCTATTTTGGCAAATGAATTAAATAGTCTTGATATCCAAGATATTTTAAGTTTACTTCCGCATCGTTACCCGATGCTACTTGTTGACCGTGTTCTAGATTACACGCCAGGCGAGTCGTTACATGCGATTAAAAATGTAACAGTGAACGAACCTATTTTTACGGGTCATTTTCCTAATCAACCTATCTTTCCAGGTGTGTTGATTTTAGAAGCAATGGCCCAAGCAACTGGCTTACTTGGCTTTAAGACAGTTGAAAATCGTAGCGATAACGAACTATATTTATTCGCTGCGATTGATAATGCGCGATTTAAACAGCCAGTATTACCTGGCGATACTATGCATTTACATGTAGAGTTTTTAAAAGAGCGCCGCAATATATGGAAGTTTGCAGCAGAAGCAAAAGTTGACGGCAAAGTAGTGTGTACTGCCGAAATCATGTGTGCGAGAAGAGAGTTTTAATAGTGATCCATCCTACGGCGATAATCGAACCAGGTGCAAAACTTGGAAATAACGTATCAGTTGGCCCTTATAGCTACATCGGTAACGATGTTACTATTGGTGATAACTGTATCATCGAATCTCATGTGGTTGTAAAAGGCCCATCGACGATTGGTTCTGGTAACCATATTTTCCAATTTGCTTCGGTCGGTGAAGCGTGCCAAGACAAAAAGTACGCGAATGAGCCTACAACCTTGATCATTGGTGACAACAACGTGATCCGTGAGTGTGCGACCATTCACCGTGGTACGATTCAAGACCAAGGTGTAACAAAAATTGGTAGCAACAACTTATTTATGGCTTACACACACGTTGCGCATGATGCAGTAGTGGGTGATAACGTTATTTTTGCTAATAATGCCTCTGTTGCTGGCCACGTACACGTAGGTGACTGGGTGATCCTTGCTGGTAATTCAGGTGTTCACCAGTTCTGTAAAATTGGTTCACATGCCTTTGTTGGTATGTACTCAGGTGTTAATAAAGATGTGCCACCATTTGTAACGACCATTGGCACGCCGGCAGGCCCTGTAGCAATCAATACTGAAGGCATGAAACGCCGTGGTTTTGAAAGCGATGAAATCATGGCAACACGCCGTGCATATAAAACGCTTTACCGTAAGAGTTTAGGTGTTGAAGAAGCAATCGCTGAGCTAAGTGAAGATGCTGCGAAGTATCCAGCTGTTCAGTTGATGATAGACTTCGTGAAAAGCTCTGAGCGCGGAATTATTCGCTAATCAAAAGCTAATTACTAAAAGCCACCGTAAGGTGGCTTTTTTGTTTTCGGCCCTAAACCACCTACTTCAGTAGGTGGTTATCATCATTTAGGCTTTGCCTGAAAAAATACTCATGTTAATTCCTTACTTGATTTT
>NZ_JACSOG010000036.1:0-40484 GCF_014349195.1 Pseudoalteromonas sp. BZK2
AGAACCTTTGTAATACCAAATTTTTACAGTGTAAAAGTATTGATTGAGGAAAAGTATAGCTATAGACCAGGTTATTATAAGGTAATGTTTACAACACCTGAAGGATACGAGTCTATCGGTAATTTATGTCATCCTGATGAAGAGTTGTATGCTAATACACAAATTTAAATAGCTTTTAAGGAAGTGGAAAACGGTAAACCAGTTAACTTTTGGTTTAGCCTAATTCAATATAAATATAAGCTAAATTATGATGAAGCTGGCACCGAAATTTGTCAGATAAGTCAGCTTTCATACTTTTGGTATGGGCTCTTAACAGGCTGCTCCTATTTTAGGCTAAAAATAGTATAGATCTCTCAACTTATCTGACATTTGCAAAATAAGGCATGACAATTTTAATTATCCTGTATTTAAAGCGCCTTAAACTTTTCTATCATATCATTATCAATCTCATCGATTAGATTAGATGACAAACCCAAATGCTTGGCCTCATGCCTAAACGAGCGCGTTGCTTCAAATATTTCTTCAGCCATAGTCATAATCGCTTTTTTTGAAGACAACCCCGACTGAGCAGCTAGCTGATTTAGTACATTCTTTGGTGTTTGGCCATTACCACCAAAAGCCGTCATATGCTCTTTGTAAGGGTTTGGGCTGTAAACAATGTCGTAGAAAGGTGATAGCGTCCAAACATCGGAGTCACTGGCAAGAAAACTGAAGTTCTTACTATGATCATCTTGGTTAACAGTTAAATAATTAAACATGCAACGCTTAATGAGCTTCTGAGACTCTGTAACACTGCACATGATGCGCGTAGCTTTTACTAAATCCACATAGTCCAAAGAAGGTTCTCGAAAAGGGGCATCTAATAACCCACAAGCAGAAATCATATGAATTCGACCACCTTGCTCTGTGCAATCAAATCGCTCCTGCTCTAGCCAATATCTTCCATTACCCGCATCAATTAAATCAAACTCAGGAACCTCGATGCCAACATTACGAGCAATTTGCATGTAGCAATATTCAACTATTGATTCAGAGTGCTTCAAGTCAAACTTTTCTGATGTAAGCTTTACTATAAGCTTTGTGCCTTGTACGTCGTCTAATGTTGAATATTGACCATTCGATAAACGCGTAACGTTCATTTTTGGCCTAGCACCACCCGAACCACCCGTTTTCATCAAGTGCTCAAGCAAAGCTGACTCAGTGCCTTCAAATTCTTCAATCGCAGCTCGACCGAGGGTAATAATATCAATTGAATCCTCGGACTCATCAAGTAAATCTAACTCTGGCTCATAGCTCAACGCCCCCATACATCTCTCACCTAGGTAGGCCAAACGTTCTAAAGCGGTAACTGTTTTTGGGTTCTGATTGTTCTGCCTAAATACACGATCCATGAGATAAAGACCCCAACCATCAGGGAGGCTGTCTGCAAAAACTCCATGGATGCCATAATGCGGTTTTCTAGGCGCAACTTGAAGGCTTGTGTCTGCTTTTAAATTGAACGGGGCCAAAGAAGTAGAGTGAGCGTTTAAATACGTCTCGTCAAATTGAAAGAAGCTTTGTTGACTATTTTCAACAAGCTTGCCGACAAGCACCTTTTCACCGGTGCTAAGCTTACGCCTTACGGTTAGGGCAGATTTAAGCATGTCGTAGCACATCCTCTATTGATTTGAATTCAGGCTCACACGACTTTGTTAGCTCTTTCACTTTTTTCAAGTCTCCGACGGTCTCATAAAGCATTAGAAACTGGCGTAATGAGATGTTACCAGATGATTCAAACTTTCGGATCGTCGCATAAGGCACGCCAGAGAGATCGGCTAACTTCTGAACACTGAGTTTGTCTTTTTTTCGAGCTGACTTGATAAACTCTTTGAGATCCATCTGCAAATCATAAGCAGTATAAAGGGATAACATACACACCTCCAAATATGTCACTATAGTATCAATTATAGCATATACATTGATATTATTTGTTACTATTGTGACACATATGAAATGGTGTTGAAGATCGTTTCATAAAGAGACAATATAAAAGCCATCACCGATGGTGAATAAAGTTGCTGTTATAGTAACAAAAAAATAAGATTATCAGTTAAATTTGTTACTATTGTATCAAAAAGTGTCAAGATTAGAATTCTGCCTTATAAATAAATCTGTGTATTCACTGTCTTGATAATTAAACCTACACCTCCCCTTATTTCTGGTGATGACTTTGGCTTTAGGCATTGATCCTATTGGTATTAAAAAGGGTTCTACTGAAACTCTTCTAGTTAAATTTGTGTAATAGTTGAGCGGGTGAATTTAATAAAGGTTCAAAATAATTGCTACTACCAAGTCTCAATCGAGCTACAACTGAGTATTTGAGTATTAAAGATCACACTAGGGAGCTTGAGCAGTGACAATCTTGACCATAAGAAAAACTCATCTTTGGACATAAGCCATTTAGCACTTCGAAAGATAACGCCTCGTTAAGAGGCAAAAAATTGTTGGTTAAAATTAGCGACGAAGGAGCAAAAAACCAACTGTTTTTGTCCTTTTAAACGACTTGTTAGTTTTTGTTTAGCAAGACTACTTTCCAATTTTACCCATAGATTTCATATAACTATCCAGCTGCCCCATTGAACTTAACATTCTAAACGGGTTACTTCTAGCAGCGTCATCCTCATGAGCTTCAGTTATGCTGCACCAAGGACATAAATCGCTCTCTGCAACTAATGGCTCTGAGCAACTATCGCAAGTATTGGACGCAATTAAAATATCGCTACCAGAGAATGTGAAAACATCATTAGACTCATTTTTCATATATGGTTTCGGGTGGCTTTTACCGATGACTAACTCATACCAAGTCAATTCATTTTCTTTAGCTATTTCCTGCGCTAAGCCAAAGTTTTCCTTAGGGTATTTTGAACCAATAATAATACCAGTCACAAAATCACAGGGAATGTACAAAATATCATTCCCTGCTACTTTCTCCGTTACCTTTTTCATATCAACAAAACGGCATTCTTGCTCATATTTCCAGTCATCGTATTTAGCAAAATATGATTCAACAAAAATATATTCTTGTAAGGCATACGAGTATCGTGGTTTTTTTAAGACAGCGGCTCTTTGAAGGATAGGTTGAAGATGCTCACTTGGCGCATCTCTATAAGTAACATCCCAAATAGGGTTACCTTTAAAATGCTCTTGCAACTTCTCTAAATTAAACTCTAATACGAAACCTGTATGGTTATTTGCATAATGCGCCCACATAGGAGCAACAATCGGAGATTTAGAAAAACATGTTGTAGGACTTTGTGGGATATCAGAAATAATATCATTATAAAAAGCAAGTTGATCCGCAGGAGTGTTCAAATCCATACCAAGAAAAAGCTCATAGGGATCATTATAATCCTGCGGTAAAGAGCATTTTACACCACAAAATCCTTCTCTTTGGAAAACGAGTTGGATTACATCACTTGAAAAGTATTTGTATATTTTTGACATTTGAACCGATCATCCATGTACGAGAAAAAGCTAACATTTTAGTATTTATGCGACACGCAGTCTGTGTTGCATAATCGCTTGTTGGACTGAGCCGCTACCTGCTCGGTGTGTCAGAGTTGGTGTTGTTTATGCTATGGCTTACTTATATAAAATAGGCTTTTTGGTGGCTCTCACTTGCCTAGCTAATTTAATCAGCTTAGCTAGTGTTATGTAAGCTTTCCCTGCATTGCTCAGCGCTTTTTATATATTCATTACACCTAAATTTGCCTTAATAAGCAATTATATTTTTACACGTACAGAGACCGCTAGCCTAAGCAATTAAGCAGGTTAACTAATTGATTTTATGCAGCTACCTAGCTGCTAACTCGTTATGCTTTGGGCAAATTCCGTAGTACGCTTAAATTCGACTCTAGAACATCTGCTCTGATTTATTTTGGGGCAAAGGCGAGTCAGCAGTTAACTCGCCTATGGACAAAAACGCGTTAGATATATCGCTCTAACGCTGATAAGAAAAAGTAACTTTAAATCTCAAATATTTGTTAAAATCGACTCACCTTGCATCCCATTTTCTTTTGAGTTCGATAAAGCGTTCATCATCACCTAACTCGATATTAGCCTCTATCATTTGATCTAAATACTCCCCAATGTTGTAAGGCCATTTATTAACATCTTCAGGTAATACGGTGCTCAAGAGTAATAAAAGATCGTTAGGGTATTTCTTGAGTACGTAGTCGTCATTCAGATAGAAGTGGTTAGCGCGTTCTAATTTCGTTAAGAACGGAGTGATTAGGTTTACAATATCAGGGAAATGATCTTCCGACCAAAATGCGATATCACAAAGGCGCTCAGTTACAGCGGTTGATTTAACAGCAAGCTGTTTAGGCCAAACATTTGCGATAAGCTCTCTGAATGGAAGTAACCAATGCTCTTTCCCTTCACTATCTCCATGCCTGGCTTGCCATAATATTCCACACCTAAAGTCATCACCTACTTTAATTAATACTTCTTTTAATTCAAAATCAGATACCCATCTTTTATCCTCATCTTTAATTTTCCAAGCTGAGAAAATTAATCCCACTATAGCATCCTGATAACCTCTGCTTTCAACTTCTCCCGAATATGCCAATTCCAGAATACTTGGCTTCAAAATGGTGAATAATTCTTTCCCGCGAACTCCTCCCCATAAAACACCAGCCCAAAATGCTTGACGATCTTCTCTGGAAGAAGAGTTTATGGCAGAGAGCAAGTTACGTTGAGTCCAGTCAGGATCAACCCAAAAGAACCAACTTAAACTGCGGCTGAGTATAACCATTGCGTAACGATGCAAATCATTGGGTAAAGCTAATAATTGCTCAAGCAATAACAAAAAATTTCCAGTGAAGCTCTCTCCTGACTCAAAAGTACGGCTTCCCTGTGATTGCAGTATTGCACTAGATAAGTGTCCAGTTGGCGAGTTTATTGACTCCATTGACCAATCAGGATCTTTACTTCCTCGTATTATTGAAGATTCCCCCTTATCAGGTTGTATTGACATCGCATGAACTAATTTAAACGCTAATTTGTAGTAAGTAACATAATAATTATCAGCAAGTATGCTAGTAGATTTTTCAAACCAGCTTGATGCTGAACGAAGTATTTTTGCCAAGTCGTCACTGGTAAAACCTGACAGACGCTCTGCAATTAATGCCATAAATCGGGGTTTATCATTCATACGAGCTTCAGAATAAAGGAAAGTATCCCAAGCCCAGTCAAGAATGTTTCCCTTTTTTGCCGAACAAGTTAACGCATTGAAAGCTCGAATCGGTTTTTCTTCTGATAAACCAAGAAATGGGTCTTCATCAATCAAAAAATCAGCTTGCCTTCCAGATAATTCACTTGCTCTTTCAAGGATTGAGGCTATTGGTTCATCTGCTAACAAAGAATAGTCTGTATTTTTCTTAACAATACCACTGCGAATTTCAAAGGAGCGCGCTGCATCTTTTGCATGCTCAGGCTTCCATTCCGGCGTATCACCTCTTAGCCTATCAACTAACTTACCCGTGGCTATTGTTAGCTCACAACCATTTTGTTCAAGCCAAGTTACTCTATCCAGAATATTTCTCGCTTTTCGTTCCTTAAACCTACTTTCATCTTCGGTTTTCCAAAGTTTCGGTCCTTGCAATATTCTATTTTCTATTGTGGAACGGCTAAATTGGTCGAGTTCTTTCCATCTAGCTACTAAAGCTAAAAGTAAGTCTCTAGCATGATAACTATCCCAAAATGCTTCGTCTGAAAGTTGATTTAAAGTTGTGATAATATTTTCATTTGGTACAAGATCAGCTTTTCCTAACGCCCAAACCTTTAACCTTGCAAAGATAGTACTGTCATCGCATGGCCACCTTGAAATCTCCTTCCGAACAGCATCAAGGTCAATCAAAACTAATTTTTCTAAGTAAGAAACAAACAGCAACACCCATGCAGATAGACCGTAAGTTCGACTATACGAATCCTTTATATTATTCTCTGGTGTTAACGAACAGCTCAGCCTCAGGCCGTATCCACCTATTTCTTTTTCTAGGTCAACAGCAAGTTCTAGATTACGTCTCAGGACTTCAACTGTACGATTTATCCACTTATCAGGAATTTCTAGCTTTCTTGGTAGCTCTGAGTAATGGACATCTAAATGAATTAAGTCTTTTAAACAAATCTGCTCCCGGTTGATTTCATTCGGAGTTCGGTAAGTAGGCGTAACCATTGATGAATGGTTTCGTAACCTTTTCAAATTGCCGTAATTTTCTGGGACACCAACCATTATTCTTTATTGCACTGTCCAGAGTAAACCAATCTCGATGTCCTCCTTTATCTGTTTGTTCAAAGCCATCCAAAACATAGCCCCATGCATCATTGAGTGTACTATTCATATCTTTAGAACGGCGCTCACATTCTGACTTAAGTACAAACTGAACCCAAGGATGAAGAAATTGCTGCTTCGTAACCCACCAGATTACTTCTGGCTGTTCAGACACTCTGCTCAACCAATGTGTTAATGCGTTGAGCCTTTGAGGCAGAGTAGAAAACTGAGGGTAGCTGGAATCATCCCCTCTAAATCTGATAGAACGTTGGTCTTGTGTTACTTTAATGTCTCGTGAGTTAAACTCAAAAGCATCCCATGCACCTGTGGGAACTTCACGTTTGTTATAAAAGTCATTAGGGTCAACATGCTGTGGTGTATGATCTGAATCCAAAGAGTACAAGTGAAATGGGTCTACCATCTCAGTTAGGTTTTTTGCACCGGATAAATTTTTACGAGGAGCTTCATATCTCAATTCAGAATCAAACACATGGAGCCAAGTAGCAGGAGCTAATATTTCACTATTAGCAAACTTTTTGGCACCTTCGGTTGTAGAAACAATATGTGCAATCTGACCACGTTCAAAGGGCTGTAAGAGATGAGGCCCCTTTTCAGCTTTTGTGATTATTCCTTGATACCATGCATCAGGGTCAGCAGCCCGCTCGGCCCAAGATTCTAAAGTGTTCCAAAGCGCGATATGCCCATTTGTATCGTCATACGCAATCGCTTTTACCCCTTTATGGCGCCACTTTGAGCTAACGTAACTTTCATCACCAGATTGAAATGCGTATATATCGTTGAGATGACTTGAGCTTTTATTGAGTGCTTCTAACAAATACTGAATTGGCGGATCGTCCGCAGAATAACCGACAAAAACTACGACATACTTTTCTAATATCCCTTTGACAAATGAGGTAGCCCAGCCATTAGCCAAGTAAGCATCTCCAAATTCAGAACTTGAGAGAACGAAACCGTTGCTTTCAGCACCTGTACCGCCCTCGTTTACTTTTCCATGAAGATACACAGCACCATTAAATTCATCAGAATGATTAAGATCTGGTAGTCTTGGAGGGATAAAGGTATGTATATCTGGTTTGCAAAGATCGAATAAGCGATCAAAGTTAGTTGTTACCAAACGTACTATGCCATCATTCGTTGTAGCTAGTTTAAGCATTGTTTGGTGCGCATGAAGGTCAACTTCTCCCTCAGGCGTGAGAGCCTTAGCTACTGATTTATATATATCGCTCGTTAAGAACTCTCTCTCTAGCAAACCAAATACCCTGTCAGCCGAAACGACTCCTTCCACGCCAGTAGTAGCAGTTATTTCTTTAGCAGCATCAAGAAGCTTCAAGGCAGGGCTGTTGGTTTCTACACCAAGTTCAGATGTTACTGATGAAGCTAGCCCAAAAAAATCGGCAAAACCCGCTTTTGCTCTTGAAACACCAGCACCACAAAAAAACACCACCCGACCTTGGTCTCTGGCTAATAAGAGTTCATCAGGTATTGAAGGCCCATTTTCGAGGAATCGCATCATGTTTCCTTTTGTGTTTAAATTTCTAACTTTTAGGTGTTGTGGCTTAAGCGATGATTAATCGCATCAATAGAGGTGATAGCGCTCCTATTGGTAATAGCTGCGCTAAGAATACTAATATAATTACAATACCATATTTAGCTTAGAAAGCTCTGAAGAAATGTCCTTTAGTCGGATAAGAAAAATTAAGTCAAATGGTTTTTCATAAATTAGAGGGGCAGAAGTAAGGCAGCGCATTTTGGGGCAAAGGCGTGTCTGCGACTTTGCTAATTTAGCAATTCACAAATTACTTTAGGTATGGGAGATTTGAAAAAAGTGACTACGAATCTTCGATATCATCAACTCTATGAACTAGAGAATGTACTACTAGTTTAAGAGATCTCCACCACCAATATATAGCGGAATAACTGCATACTCTGTCATCGTCTAGAAGACCATGGGCTAGTTCATTCCTGAGATTGGGACCACGTTTATGTGTTAAAAAAGCTGTCATCTCAAACAGTAAATTGTCATCGAATATTTCTTCTGCTTCCTTTTTCTCCAATAAAGTGGACAATCCACACTCCATATCTATGCCATCCGCATCAAGCATGGTTGTATGAACATCACTCTCTTTAAGAATAGTTCTGACTATATGCTCCCATTGAGGAACAAGTAGATGGATTGCAGAGGCAAAGTCATATTCAAAACCAAAATACAATCCCTTAGCAAATAATTTTGCTCTTTGTTCTGGGATGATTGGACAGACGGAGCATACAGTTTCCAATCTATGTAAAGTGATATCATGCTCCTCTAGAATGGCTGTAAGGCTTGGTAGTATTTGAGTTTTTACAACGAAGTCAGCTTCCATAATAGCATTATCAATAGCTTGTGCTTTGGGCGTATCCTCAGGTATTCCTTGTTCTGACAGCATAAGTGGAGCTTCTTTACCTATTTTTCGCCCATCGCCAGATAATTGCACCATGCCAAAAAGATGAGAAACAACACCTACTTTTAAATTCTCAATGGCTGACTCAATAGATTGTGACTTTGATATACCCGAATAAAGCCCGCAGAAATACAATAAAGCTAAATCTAGAGTATCTTTACCTGAAACGTGCTTTATAGACGCTTCTATAATATCTGATACATCAGGGCTTTTGACGGAGATTGTGGTCATTTCATCTACAGCTGCTTTTCCTGCATCACGGAGCTTCAGCCTTAGGTTACTAATTATTTCATCAATACCATATGTGCTTCTATCTGCATTAGGTATCATTCGATAGGATTGAATCGCATTTTCAAAAAAAGTCATTTTGACCAATGCTTGGTCTCGGATAGAGGCTTCTCTTTCCCAAGAGCTTGCTATACGAATCCTTGTTTCAAGCCAGTTTACATTATCTTCAATTTTTCTATATTTAGTTGATACATGCTCTAAATATAGTCGAGCAGAATAATAGTCACCTTGCTCGCTCAGTTCCTGCGCGATTGATGTGAAACGTTCCGCGATTTCTCTAATTTCATCTTCATCTTGGGAAAATAATTCCAACAGTTCAGCTATCCAAAGTTTCATAAACTTGCTTTCGGGGTAATCAGGTTCAAGCGCTGAAACTAAACTGGTTTTTATATTATCTAATTTGTCAGCGCCCCCCTTACCAAGCTGTAAACCTAGCCTTATAGCTCTCTCATAGTAATACTTTATGCTGTCTAGCCAATTTTCCTGACAAATATCATAGCTCGTATACAATTCTATTACAGTGTGTGCATCGCTGATCGATTTAGGTCTGTGGTATAGCCATCTTAAATCACTAAGTCTGGCAATAAAGGCTTTGCATGAGGTATGTTTTCGTGTCTCATCAAGAATTTGAAAATCATTATTAGTAAATAGTCCTGAGATAGACTCTTTCCCATAGCATTCATAAGGCTCTAGCCTATTGCCCGATTTCAATCGTAACTCACACGCTTTTCTAAGAACTTTATATAGTTTTGCTAATTGCTCACTCCCATCTTCCTCAGCTCTTGCGATAAGAGAAGCTAATCGGTAGCCCGAACCATATTTTAGTAAATCTTCGTCTATCTCATCAAATCTGCATTTATGAAAGATGGCTTGTTCTATTTGAAGTGAATCATCGTAATCGCACATTCTAGGATCTCTAACTAAATAACCACTGAATCGGTAGATACATATGTATCACATTGATAGTCAACGTTAGGCATAATGAGCCATTAGCAGAATTTGGTCAAATGTGATGATGGTGACAGACCTGATTGATAACTCTAAGTGGGAAAGGGGCAGATATGAGTTACGCTTTAAGGCCTGCTATTGGACAAAAACGTCCATTAGTTCTTAATCACAAGTATTCAGAGCTACGTTCTTGAAAAGAGGTGTTAAAGTATTAAAAGATTTCTTATAAATTACATTCATTAACTAATATCTGACTTATAGAGTCAGACTCTTTTGATAGGTTTAGGAGCTCATTATCCCTCGAAGAGGCTGTTGAATCGTTAAGTTCTGAGCTAGAGAGAATGTTCTCGATTTCTAAAGAGTTAGATGAGGATTTTTGACAAAATTCAGTTATCTTCGCGTTAACTATTTCTTCGGAATTTTTCTTGTTCCTCATGTATAACTTATAGTTCTCCGTTACAACCTCTAAAGCTGCATGTTCATAGCGTATGGTCGCTATTACTTCACTATCTTCGATTTTATAGTCAACAATACTTACCGATATCGGACGTAAAATGCGGGCCTTCTCGCTATAGCTTGATACACCTGCTTGTGAATTATTAACAATGAAATAAGCGCCGAGCTTTTCAGCTGCTTCTTTATGTATCAAATCTACAATGTTGTATTCATTTACTGTGAGGCCAATAGTTTTAAACTTGATAACTCTCACAGTATCAGCTGCATGAGCACTATGGCTCAATACTAAAATGACTAGTAAAAATACAAATTTCATAAATCCTCCTTCAAGGTGAAAAGTATAAATTATTGAATGCAGGTTTGTAAGAATATAAAAAATACAATGAGATTTTTTCATAACCTATTGTAAAAAATTGATATTTAATTTTGTTTTTAACCGCTGCGCGAAATGAAATTCATGAAATGATTAATATAGTTTTAGCTATTGGAGATTGTTTTAATGAATTCATTGAAAGCGCTAGCAAATGGGGTTTTTCTATCGATTGTATTCCATGCACTCGGGAGTGCTTATGGTGCAGAAAAAGTTAGTGTCAATTTAACGCTAAGTAACACCACTGAGTACGACGCACAAGTAATCGAGCATCTACTTCAAAAAAAAGCTGTGGAACAAGCAAAAGTAAACCTCAACACGAATGTTATAAGCGGCAATAAATTATTGCCAAATGTAAGGGCAAAACTTAAAGAGCTAAACTTAAAGCAAGAGCTAAGCACCCTCAATGCAACGGCTACTTTTGAGTTAACTGAAGGCCCAGAGTTAATTTCTAACGAGAATACTATTAGGATTTATGACGAAGTATTTCTGCTTAATGGCATCGAAACAAAACAATCATCATTGAAAAAAAGACTCAAAGAAAAGGTGTTTGAATATAAATTCTTTGCTGATATCCAAAGCAAATTATCTAACCTAGTGACAATATCAGACTATAAAATCAAAGAACCTCAAATTAGTGAAGGCCAAATGATTTATGGTGGCCTTAAGCTCTCAGAAGTATTGAACATCCGCGCTTTAGTTGCAGCCCAAAGTTACTCTCGTAAAAGTATCTCAAATGGAGTAAATATTCGAAATGAAGAGTGTGCGCAGCTTGATTCAAATCTGTTAGATGTAAACCCTCAATTTCCATCGATTGGAAAAGCTGCACACTGGCCAGAATTTAAAGTAGGTGTATCGATGCTAACACTCCAGCTCTTGACTGGGTTATCTCCAAAAGTTTTAGAAATTGATTTTACTAAAAACTTACTACTATCCGAATTGCAAAAGTCTAGAGCGAGAGTAAAAGACTATAATAGTGACTTATTGCCTTATTCAAATATGTGGGATGCATACAGAGAAAGCATAGAGAACTTCAAAAATGTATTAAATGGGCAGACGTCCAATTTATCTGAAGAATATATGGGGAACATTGAGGCATCACCTTTCAGTCAATATCCGTTTGCAGATGTTAAGCAAGTTACAATGCACCTTAGCTTTGATGAATTAATTAGTGAAGGGGACTACGATGGTATTGAGTTCAATGATTGGTTTTGGGGTCCGAAAAACTACTATGGAGTACGAAACAGCTATATTAATCGCGTAGATGATTTATCGAGAGGTAAGCCTTACTTTTTTCTTGTGATAGAGGTTTCAGGTGTAAAATTCTATCGAGCTGTCCTAGATATTAACTTTACTCATAACAAGCATAGCTCGGCAAAAGTAAAATTAATCCCAATAGATGTTTTGCCATTTTTACCAGGGTCAGAGTTTAATATCTTTAATCGAACAGATTACCGTAAGCTGTGGCTAAAATCTTTGGAACAGGTATCCGTGACTGATGGTTCAATAAGCAATCGAGCAGTCAATATACTGCCAAAAGAAACAATTGATTGTTTGCCCGATACGTTTGCTTTTGATGTAACACTAAGTGAGCTGTTTGCTTTTAGAAAGGGGCAGACTGCATTACTCGACGGTGACTTTAATCCGGTAAAAAATTCACATGGAGACTACGTTGTTAATCAGAATGGTTTTCTAGGTTTAATGTCTACAAAAGAGCCCGCCTTTCCCGTATCTGTCAGCATGATGGGTAACTCGATAAATATTAGCTATTACAAAGACCATAAAATTGGGGATATAAGCGTTTATTTTGAGAAAAAGGTATTTTAATCAAAAAATACTGAAATTCAGTTGAAAATCACGCTTTTAAAATTTTTTTCAATTTTAAGATTAAGCCAGACTCAATATTCTGGCTTTTTTATGGATTTTACAATTTACTCAATCGGTGAAACAGCGTTCATGTATGAGGTTCTAATGGGCCTTCGAAGAATGTTTGATTTTGGTTTTTCATCTTTGCATATTTTGATTGGTGCTACAGCTCTACTTTCACTGATGACTCTTGTAGTAAAAAGTTGGATCAACCCAAACTCTAATCCAGTACTATCTTGGTTTATTGGGCTTTGCATGTTTATGGTCTTGTGTGGTCCATTTTCTAAAGTAGATGTTGTTATTGAGTCGGTAAGAACAGGAGATGTGTATTATGTGAATGATGCACCTGGCATAGCTGCTGTTATTGCAATGATGACCTCAGGAATGTATGGGCTTTCACGAGATTATGAAGAATCATTCGCCTCACCGGATGGTTATCAGGCTGGTCAATTTCTCGATCCAATGAGGGCGCTAGTGGCGCTTGATAAATTTGGATATATGGGCTCTGAAGAACTAGATTCAGGCGTTAATGCCCAAAGGTACAGAATCAAAACATCTACAATGAACTACCTTCAAGACTGTGTAATTTGGGATCTTCAAGTTGGTGGCAATGACGCTGAGCTAAATGCTGACAAAATAAAAAATGCCCCAATGGAAAACTTTCTTGAGTCTATAAGAATTAATACACCATCAAGAAGCACTTATATTCAAATCGACACTCCTGTCATGGAGCTAT
Source organism: Pseudoalteromonas sp. BZK2 (assembly GCF_014349195.1). Lineage (NCBI taxonomy): Bacteria > Pseudomonadati > Pseudomonadota > Gammaproteobacteria > Alteromonadales > Pseudoalteromonadaceae > Pseudoalteromonas > Pseudoalteromonas sp. BZK2. The sequence continues at coordinate 13,437 of NZ_JACSOG010000036.1, forward strand.
TAACTTGCCCAAACGCATACTTGAAGCTCAAAAGTTACTTTGATAGCTCAAGTTTCAGAGAGATGACTGACAGGTTTTTGCAGAAAGAAAATGTAAAACCACAAGATGTTGAAGTCGGTGCGGAATCGATTTCTGCATTAAGCGCGACAATGAATGCATACCATTTAGCGACGGGAAGGTATTTATCAAATGTTTTTGCTGAAGCTGCTGCAAAAAGTGGGGATATGCAAGGGCTCCGCTCTGAACTTACTTTAATTGAAACAAAGTCTCAGCGACATTACCAAATGGCCGCTGATAGAAACCTAGCTTTGGAGCTATCAATTGGTTTTGCAACCTTCATTGAGGCCTTTGTGTTTTTCTTGATCCCAGTTATTGCAATCATGCTTGTAATGGGTGCTGAAGCTATGAAATCAGCTGCTATGTTCTTTGGGGTAACTGTGTGGGTTAACTTGTGGCCGGTAACCATGAGTGCGGTTAACCTTTTTACTTTACTTGCTATTCAAGGTCGATTTACATCAGTGTCAGCTGGTGGCGGTGGTGTAAGTGCAATCACATTTGGTATGTGGGGGCATAGCATGTCAACAATCGAATCATTTATTGCAGTGGCAAGTAGTTTGGCTGCTGCAGTTCCTATGCTCACTTTATATATACTGCATAGGGGTGTTCACACCATGATGGGAGTATCTAATAAGACGTCTCCTGATACAAATATTGATTCCAAGAAATTGTCACCTGATGTCACAACATCTGCAAATGGAGGTAAAGCAAGTCAAGGTGATACTACTATGCAAGCCAGTGATGTTCATTCCTCATATGGGCAATGGAGCCAAGCTCAACTGAATGGTGGACAACGAAATGATGTAAGTATTAATCCGGGTGGCGCAGGGCCAGCCTCGGGTTACCTTAAACAGTCATCAGCTGAGTTGTCAGCGATTGGCTCTAGAAATACTCAATTGGCAAATACTGAAGCCGCTAGCCAAACATTACAAAAAACTGCCACTGATAGTAAATCTGCTACTTTAGATTCAATCAAAGGCTATAAACAAGGAGAGTCGTTTGAGAGTGTGGATACTTCACAATTATCAGAGGACGAAGCTTTCTTAGCGGCACAAACCGCAGCATATGCAACTGAAAATAACATGAGTTTATCTGATGCATATGATCACTTACTACAGGGCTCGGCAAGCATGGTAGCAAAGGGGGCTCCATCAATAGCAGGGTTTGGTTTAGGTGCTGATGCGAAAGCAGCGATCACAGCTAAAGCGGCATCACAAAAGCAAGTAGGCGCCTCAGAAAGATTGTCAGAGGACGAACGTGCACAAGTTTCTGAGTCGATAAAAGCTAACTGGGGGAATGCAGTAAAAATGGCTCAATCATCGAGCAGTGATAACTCAGCTGCAAGTAAAGAGGCGGTTTCCCGACAGGAAGCTGTTACAAATGCTCATACAAATATGCTTCAAGCTCAAGCCCTTGAAGCTGAGGGGAATACAGCTAGCTCCGCTTCAAAAGTAATGACGCAAATGAATGCAGGTGAGGTTCAAAACTCAACCGCAGGAGCAAATAAAGCATCAATCGGCTCAATTGTTTCAAAACTTTCAGATGAGCAGCAGTATGTTCTTTTAGGTAGTTTGATTGGTGATGAAGGCTTAAATGGTTTATCTGGTGACAAGAGGAGTGCTTTAATTTCTGAGCTGGGAGATAGCTTCGACTACCACAAAGAGCAGGTAAATAAAGGTGATAATGCGAGATTACCAGAAAGGCAAAAAAATAATATTGCTTTGGCCAATACGGTTACTGATGCAATCGCAAGAATGTCTGGAAATACAGAAGTGCTGTCTACAGATCATAATGGTAACCAACTTCCTCTTTCAACTGGGGTTACAGCACTAAAACAAGCTAATACCGAAAGAGGGGCTTCTGCAGGCTTAATGAGAGAACTAGGTGAAACATTACAAGCGCCGAGCCTAATTTCACTTAGTGACCAATTGAATGGATATAAACCAAGTGATAATTCACATATTCCAAAACCAGAAGATAATACTGGCATTGACACCAACACTTTAACTAACGATGTAAATAGTGGCCTAAAGACTGATCCAACAAACATGTTCAATAATGAGCGTAATGCACAAGCATTTGCTGAACACAAAGAGCAATCTCAAAACGAGGTTAGTAGTAGAGGCGCATCTGGTACAGATGCTGTTAAAGCTAAGGGTGAGGATGTTGTTTCTGAGTCAGGAGATAAAAATGCAAATAATTTAGCGCATGCATTTGGATCATTAAAAGTATTAGGCTCAGAATCTAATGAATTATCTGGCGGTGTAGTTAGTTCTATTGGCTCACTATTCACCTCTTCAGTGGGTGAGGCTGTTACGGATGAGTTTAAGAAGTTTGGTAATGGTGAAGGTATTAATTCGAATCTAATTGAAATGGGTTTTGGTGTTTTATCAAACAATACACCAGAAGCTATTAGAAACTTACTAACTAGCGCAGCAAATGGTGAAGGTTCGATTATTAATGGTGAACGCTTATCTCCAAATGAAACACTAATGTATGCTGGGGCTGTTCAAACAGCAATGCGCCCTGAGTCTCTAGCTGCCTTCAATGAAAGTTTAAATTCAAACTCAGCTCTTCTTGCTTCAACGCTACCTAATAACCCTTACAGAAATGCTCAAGAAAATATTTCAGCTGTACAGGAGATGAGAGAGAATGAATCAATTAATAATGCCCTGAAGAGTAGTGAGTTAATTGCGGCATACTCAGCATTGGCAAACCTTGATAATGGTCAAATTGAGGATGTAATTGCAGCCACGAAAGGAGATGATAGTTTCTTAGGTATTAATGATGCTAAATACGCTCGTCATTTAGAAGCGCTAAATGAGTTATCCCCACAGTTAGGTTTAGAACCTCAGTACAACCCATCAAGGTATAAAGATGAGCCAAGTCCAAAAGGTAGTTTGGAATCAGTAAACTACGACTCTCAAGCTAGCTCAATGGCTGAGTTTGCTGGATTAAATGAGAGAGAAAATTTAGCTCGAACTGAAAACAGATCGAAACCTAGTGGCCAAGGTCTTGTTGATGGTATTACCAAAGGAAACTATGACCAAGATGCCATAGAGATAGCTAAATATGCGTTAGCAAACTTTAATGCAACTGGTGATACATCAGGAGTTAGCTTTAAGGAACTTAATGATCGAAATTTAGATAATTTTAAATCAGCACAAGTTTCTAGTCGAGAATTTAGTATTCCTGACTTTACTAACATCACCCCTGAAGCAATGGAAGATCTGAATAAGATGAGGGATGCACTTTTAATTGCAGGTAAAGATAGCGAGGCAGAAACACTAACAAATACAATTGCTTCTATTACTTCAGATGAGCAAACTAAAAATGGGTATGAATCAAGTGCATCTAAGGAGCATGAAAGCCAAGTAATTAATAATGCAATTCACTCAGAAGGTGTTTCTAGTAAAGCGAAGGAGTTTGCCGCGAACGCCCTTTATGGCACAAGCGATACTCCAAGAAATCTTTCTCATGATGACATGAGAGATCTACTTACAATAAATAACTTACTAAGCACAGCTCCAGAAGCACAAAGAACATTAAGTGAAGCGATCACAACTGCCTTCACACCGAATTATAGTGATGCCGGTACTAAAGAAGCAAATCCACCTGTAAACAGCCTTAATTCAAGCGAAGCCTCAGTGCCGCAACAGTCTGTAAATGAAAGTGACTATGATAAGAGCTCTGTCACACAACAGAATTCACTGAGCGAAACACCAAAAAGCTTATCAGTTGATAATAATCGTGGTGAAGCAATAGAAGAACCCCCTATCAAGCCAACTGAGGTAAATAGTGGGGTTAACAGTACTGGTAAAGATGAAAGCGGGAATATTCTATCTAAAGAGACATCGATTGCAGGCAATGATTCAAGGGATCGTATTGATACTTACCAATATTCTGGCACAAAAGATGATTCTTATCCGAATACTACAGATTCAGGTCGTTCTTTAGTGGGCACACAATCAGAAAACCTTCAGGCATCGGTAAATACTGGCGGTGCGAAAAATAGTGAGAGTGGTTCTATTGGCAGCACCACTAGTCCAGAGTTGCAAAGCAGCCCTGTGAGTACAGACCAATCAGAAAACCTTCAGGCATCGGCAAGTACTGGCGGTACGTTAAATAGTGAGGGTAGTTCTACTGGCAGTACCACTAGTCCAGAGTTGCAAAGCAGTTCTATGAGTCCAGACCAATCAGAAAACCTTCAGGCATCGGCAAGTACTGGCGGTACGTTAAATAGTGAGGGCGGTTCTACTGGCAGTACCACTAGTCCAGAGTTGCAAAGCAGTCCTGCGAGTACAAACCAATCAGAAAACCTTCGGGCATCGGCAAGTGGTGGTTCTATTGTTGCTGAGCCTAGTCTAAAACCTGACACAAGCGGTGATAATGTGCAGACTCAATCACAGTTAATTGCTTCTAATTTTTCTCAGAAAGGTGAGTCTTTTGAGCAATCTAACTCAGATGAAAGTTCAGTTGTGAACAACTCTAGTTCTGAGAACCTAATTTTTAATGAAACAAACGCTAGTGAAGCAGAGATGGTTAACAATAGAGAAAATTCAATTGAAGAGAGAAACCCTTCTGGCCTACATCCTGTAGCTGGTGGTGAAGTCACTAGGACCGAGTCACAAGAGGTTGGATTAAGGCAAGTTCTTGATAATACAGAAATGAGCAATGATGCATTATTAAAAGCGGAAAACATCTTGTCTCTAGGTACAAATTCCAATTTGAGCTCATTTACAAAGGAAGAAGAAGCAGAGCTATTAGATTTGGCTGACAATCTAGAGGCAAATAATTACATAGCTGAATCATTACAAATCAAAAGAACGTTGGAGAGCTAACATTGACGATGACATTAGAGCAAGAATCAGCAGCTAACGATGTTAATAATCACTCTTTGATTCTTGCTACAGCAGGTAGTGGTAAAACAAAAACATTAATTGAAAAAGTAAAAAACGTACTAAAAAAATCATATGACAGGAAGGTTATTCTCGTTACATTTACAAATGCGGCCGTCAACGAAATGCAAGAAAGGTTGGAAATAGCTCTTCCACAATCATCAATAAATAGAGTTTCTGTAACTACATTTCACAGACAGTTTCTTAACCAAACAAAGAAACTCATGCAAGGTAAGCTACTAATTGGAGCAACATACTTCAACTTTATTGAGAGGTTGAAGAATTACATCGAAAATGAGCACCTACTACCGGAGTTAAAAGTAACATTCAATGACATTACGAGCATTTTGAATGATCAGCCATTAGATGAAAAAAAAGGGTTTGATAAAGACGCTGTTAAGCTAGTTAAAGAATGTTATCAAGAGTTAAAGATAAAGAACCACCTGTATGACTTAGATGACGCAACCAAGCGCGCGGTAGAAGGAACTTTAAGTGGGGAAATACCGCTATTAAATTGTACAGACCTAATGATTGATGAGTTTCAAGACACAGATTTACTACAATATGAGTGGATTGCCCTGCAGGGGCGCGGAGGGATTAATCTAACACCTGTTGGAGATGATGATCAAAGTATCTACTCATGGAGAGGCGCTAGAAGTTATGAAACAATGCTTAAGTTTAAAGATGAATTTACACCCAATATTCATATGCTTGCAAAGTGTTTTAGATGTAGACCTGAAATAATAGATGCCAGTAAAAATCTAATAGAATTTAATAAAGATAGAATTCCCAAAGGTATGGTCTCGGGGAAGGAAATTGGTGGCACTGTTAAAACATACATACATAAATTTAAAAAAAGTATGCTGTTAACATTTTTGGAAAACTACAATAAATATGATGGTGAGTGGGCGATCCTAAGCAGAACTAATGTTGCATTGGACTCAATAGAAGAGTTTCTGATAGAACATGAAGTAGCGTATTCAAGAAACAATCAAACAAGTATTTTTAAAACAAGCGCTGGTGATTTTGTAATTAAACTGTGTTCTTATCTTTTAAATAAGTTTGCACACTACCATTTGTCAGAAGTTTTAGGGTACTTAAAAGAGGATGAGAACCTAATTCCTTTAATTTCTGAAAGTATCAAGAGTAATTCTGATATTGAGTCATATCTAAATAATTACGGTCAATCAATTAATGGAACGGCTTTTGAAATGTTCTATTCAAATTATTATTTATTTGAAAACACTCATGATTCCAAAGAGATAAACACAAGAATTGATTTGTTGATTGATTTCATCATAGAGCGCCGCTCAAAAGGCGACAAGCTGAATAAATGCGCTGTTGAAACATTACTTCTTGAAGGGCTCAAGACAAAAACAGGCTCTTGGTTCGAAAGAATTAAGCTTTACTCAGATAAAATTAAAGAGCAAAACAGCAAATCTGAAATTGATAAATCAGTAGTAACTTTAACCACATACCATGGCTCTAAAGGCCTAGAGTGGACTAATGTGGCTATTTTTGATGTTATCCATGAAACAATGCCAAATATGCAGTCACCAATCGATGAGGAAAGACGTTTGCTGTTTGTTGGGATGACACGCGCTGAGCAACGGTTATTTATTCATAGCTACTTAAATAAGGCTGATATTGATGATTTAAAGGATGTGGGTGAATTGGCACTATTCAAAAAAGATTACGAATATAGCCCACCAATAACATCAGATATTAATGATGTTTGTTTTCCAAGCGAGTTTATCGAAGAGATTTACTACACTAACGATTAATCAAATGTTGTTTGACTTATTTCTGGAAATTTAATCTTTTGTATTGTTGACTAAAAATTTATAAGCAATTATATTGATTATAACCCTAAAGGTTCAGCCTTTAGGGTTAACCAATCAACACAGACTATCAACGTCACAACCACTCTTCTGAGTCATTATCGGAATACAAATTTCCAATAATGATTTCTCAATCCACTTTACCTTTTAGGTCTTTGATTTTTGCACTATGCATAATTATGCCTATTGGTATTTAAAGTGGCTTCTAGCTGTTGAAGTTAAATCTCAGCGTTAATACCTTCTTGGTATTAAGACGGTTGAAGTGATTCTTTCACAAATACCTAACCAATTCCTATACGGGATACTCTTCTGTATAGGAATCGAAATCTCATTCGATGCGACCGCTATACAGATCTACTTATTTTTAGTTCTGCGTTTTCGGTCAAATGCATTGGAGGAGATTATGGATATCATTCTTATATTACTGGCGTGCACATATGTTGCAATCAAAATTCACAGCATCATCGTTAAGCCAATTCTATCAATAGCTAGTTCAAGCTGGGGTTAATTTGAATAAACTAATTCCAACCTATTCGGGCTACAACAATCACAATCAGTTAAAGATTCAGAGTGTATATTGCATTGTATATGACAGGATAACGTTAAAAGTTTTAGCAACAGCTGAAACACATAACGAGGCCAGTCAAATAGCAACTGAGATATTCAACAAAGACAAAGTATTCGCTGTTCCCGGTGAAATTAGGTTTTCAGATGAGAGTATTTCACATAGTAATATTCTTGGAATGAACCTTGTTAATTTTGAATTTTTTGTTGAAGCAAATATGAGTCATCCACTGATTAAATCAACTTTCACAGGCGAGCATTAGCTCCCTGTGAATTTCCTTACTGGTTATACCTATCCAGCTTGAAGCAGGATGCTTAGGTATAACCAGTAAGGAGAAACCCATGTTTGAAGATACCGCTTTTCATATTTTCGACAAATCAACATCAACACTTACATTATTCACAGGTGAGATAAAACAGATTGATGTTAATCATTTAGACAAACCAGACTACCTATCAGCTGTAAAGCAAAAGGCCATTTCTAGTGGCTTAATTGGCGAAAGTGATTTTGTATGTGAATGGGACGTTTAACAGATAGTAGGGTAAACCTTACTCTCTGAATGGGCTTTATATATTAGAGTTTATTCAAAGGGTTACGGTGAATATTGCCGTTATTTTTGATTAAGTCGCGCGATATTTTCTTTATGTAATTATATCTACATCAGTTGTGATGATTTTATAACTTTATAGAGGGCAATTTATGCGTACTGCAAAAGATAATTCAGCAAGGCTTGGTGGTAGAGTCGCGAGTCTTGATATCAGAAATGGTCAAGATGGGTATTTTGGTACTGTGACAATTGCTTGTGATGACGGCTACTTTAAGAAGTCAAACGAACCTAACGGACAAAGTGAGTGGGTTGACAGAACTTACTTTTTTGATGTCAAAGTGGATAGTCGGTTTTTAAAGAATTTTAAACCAGCTATTGAAGTAGGGGACGAAGTAACTTTAAGAGGAAAACTTGTTCAAGAAAAGTGGACTGATAATGGTGGGCAAAACCGCTCTTCAACAAAGATTAAAGCTATCGAGCTAATTCAACATCTTAGAAAAGTTGAAGTGGAGTGTTTAAAAGCCTCTGGCTTAATTGGCAATCAGAACCAACAAAATAGTCACCCACAACAAAATAGTTCTTCAAACTACCAAAGTGCGCCTCAGCATCATAGTCAACAGCAAAATAATGCACAAAACTATCAGCGCAGCCAGCAAGACCAGAGCGCACCAATACACTATCCGCAATCGCAGGGCGGTTTTGCTCCTAAACCTCAACCTGGGGGGTATGGCGGTAGTCAACAATAACAAGCTAGATAAGGTTTCCTAGCCTAGGAATTTGCATGACAAGGATGTCACTTTTGTTTTTTCTAATATTCATAATACCTTTTCGCTTCTCGCGAATAACTCTGCTATGGCAGTTAAAGTTGAATATTAGTTACGCACTCTCAACATCAAGTTGAAAAGCAAAATCTATTTTGTGAGTGCACACCAAGCAACATCGTTGCTTGTTTTAACCTCTGAGGGTTTAACCTTCATAGGTTAATCCTTCAGGTTTTTAAAATTTGGAGGAACTTATGAATAACAAATCAACCGGCGCATATTTACGTCGTCGCGAACGCAAATTAATTAAACGAGCAAAACGTGATGGATTTAACAAGTTAGTTATTCGCGCAAGCCGTTTATATCAAGAGTCAAACCGCGTTTTTCACGGTTAATCTCTAACCTATCTACCAACCCACAAGGGGAATTTTCCCTTTGCTGGGGATGTTCCCTTTAAAAATCTCTTTGGAGGAGAACATCATGGCTAGACCAAAAAAAGCCATAACCAAAGCTCAAATAAATGCAGAACTTGAAAGAATGAAGCAGTTTAAGCCGAAGCGAACAACTGATCACTTTCTGTCAGTAAATGCAGAATATACGTGCCATTCGTTAGACGAAGACATCATAACAGCTCATCGAGCTGGTAAAGTTGCCCCAGGGCAGGGTGTATTTTTTGGTTTAATGGATGATTGTTTGGATGCTGCAAGAGGTGAATATTACATTCATTGGTCAGACGAGAACATTAAGGCGTTATGGGAAAGTGTTTTGTATCGTTCACTTGGTATGCTTCGGTATGCTAAAGCGAATTCAGAGATGCTAAACGACGAACTTGAATGGATTTGCTCTGCAAATTTTGATTATGTATGCCAGTGCCTAGATTTAGATGCTTGTTCAATTAGAATTGCAGTACCACAGATCTTACAACAGTATAATCAACTTAATGAATTACTTGTAACTAACAAATACGCTAAAGCTCTTTGTGAATACAAGCACTTCATCTTAAATGGTAGCAATTTCTCATCGTCTAACTCTCACCTTTATAGTGACTTAGAAGGGCCTGACATCCCTCTTTGGCATGATCTAAAGTTTTAGGAGTTTATAATGGAAATTTATCCTTTTCATGAGTCTAATACTTGGATTCTACTTGATGATAATGTTACTGAGCGAAAGCTGCTATTAGGTGAGAGTGATGAAGGCTATCACTTTGGTCATATTGATGGTTGGCCGGAATCAGTTGAAGTTTGGAATTCTACCAGTTATGCAACTAAGGAATTAGCGGCAGAGGCTCAAGTGAATTTTATGCTAGACCTTGCAGTTGAGGATGAAACAGAAGAAGTATATGAAAAGTGTTCTGTTCTAGACTCACCAAACCTTCATCTTTATGAAAAAGTTATATAGACTTTTTAGAAGTACCATTTTAAATATTAAGAAATCAAACCCATCAAGGGACACTACACCCTTGACGGGATAAGTGTCCCTCAAAAATCTCTTTGGAGGAGACACAATATGAATACTCAAACACAATCAAACGTATCTACAATTAAACCAGCAACTAAAATTGATTATAACGAAATGATAGAGGTTGACGCTCATGAGCGTTTCCCTGAAATCTTCGACCCTAATCAATATAAGATTAAAATTCGTAAACACCGCCACCCTAATTGTCAAAAAGCAGACATGTATTATACGCCGGATGAAGCAACACTTCGTAAAGCGTTAGCATGGTGGCTTGCGCCTGCTCAACCGAAGCCTCTTGGCTTGGTTGGTGAAACAGGTACAGGTAAAACGGAGTTATTACTATTCATTGCAGATCGCTTTAATGAGCCTGTCTTCATTGAAAAAGTAACCGTAGGCATGAGTGGTGAGCGCTTAGAAGGTGGTTATGAATTAGCTGTTGATGGAAAAGGTAATAATGTTACTCGCAAGCGATACAGCCAAGCTGCATGCGGATACAAATACGGTGGTTTAGTTATCTTAGATGAAGTTGATAAAGCTAATGAAGATTTATCAACATCGCTTCATTTGTTTGTTGAAGGCAAACCTTGGACACTTAGTGTTTTCGGTGAAACCATAAACAAACATGCTAACTGTCGAATAGCTGCTACAGCTAATACTACCGGTGGTGGTGATAGTGATAGGTATATTACTTCACAACGTTTAGACCAAGCATTACGTTCACGTTTTGGTTGGTTAAAAACTAAATATCCAAGCAAAGCAGTTGAGTTGGAAATTTTGGAAAAGAACTTTCCGAAACTAACATTGCCGATTCGCAAGCTTATGGTACAAACAGCTGACTCTTTAAGAACAGCTGCATTAGGTAAAGACCACGATGGCAACATCGATAATGGATTAGGGTGTGTCTTTTCAACACGAACTTTAGTCCACTGGGGTTTTTACATGATGACATTTGGTGCCAATCGTTCTCCATATGAGTCATTTGAATTTTCGTTCTTAGGTTCCATTGATAATGATGAAATTGAAGAGGTTAATTCTGTTGTTCAACGAGTCTGGGGTGATGAAATTAATAAACCACTTGGCGAGTTAATTCAAAAAAAGTAACTACCTCAAACACTAACACATCTTCTAACTCGGCTAACTTAAAAGTTGAGAGAGGGGACACAGTGTTTGAGTGCTTTGAAATTGAAAATGGTCGTTTTGTTGGTTTTAGCTACCAACCATCAAATGGTAAATACCTCCGTATTGAAGGGGGTAAAGACCCACTTAAAATTGACGATGTAAGAGACATTAAAGCTATGAGTATGTCTGAGTTAATTCAGGCAACCGATAAGATTGATTACATTAGGAACGGCAATCCTTATTTTCTTATTCATTCGGATGAGAAAATGAAGAACTGTGACTTTGTAAACTGTCGAGCTCAAGTTATGTTCAATGCTCAAGGTAACCTGAAATGCAATAACCCGTTTGATGTTTATCATCATGCCGGTGAAGGTAAATATTGGGCTGTAACATCATTCCAAAATACGACATATGTGTTGTTCAAGAATGATAATACTGAATGGAAATGGGTTTTTATGTCTGTAAACGGTGAGAGAAATGCTCTTGCCAAAAATAAAGAACAAAGAGGTTATTCACTTATGGGAATAGGCCACTTTAATCAAAATACATGGGATATTGAAGTGATGTAACCAATCACAGGTCCTATTAATCAACCAACCCTTTGGGGAGTACTTTCCCCAACAGGGAAGTCTCCCCTTTTTTATATCAAATTGGAGGAGACAACATGTCTTTATCAAACGAAGCAATCGCAAACGGCAAAGAGTTAGCAGAACAAAACACTTCACTTAAAAATGGAGCATGTTTGTTAGGCTGGCAATTAAGATCGCCATGTGGTGAATCAACTTTACCGAACGCAAAGATAGAACTAGATGGTCAGAAAGTATCATCTAATCAAATCAAGGGGAGTAAACTACAGTGGTTTCCTAGAAGCAAGCTGAAGCTTACAACGAAGTACAACAACCGTCTTACACGAACTTTTAATAGTTATGGTGTTAAGTATGGAGACTTTACGGTTGTCCCAACAACCAGATTAGATGAACTTAAGTCAGAGCTTGATGAAATAAAGCGTGATTGGCAAGACGAAGTAACAGTATTAATTGCTGAATATGATAAGTCAGTTAATCAACATATGGCTGAAAATTCGGATATCGCTGCACTGATCCATAAATATGCCTTATCTCAGGTTGAGTTCCAATCAAAATTCAAACTGACGTTTACAAAGCCTCTGGCTATGAAAGCGCTTTTTGATGATGATGAAGACGATATCAAAAATGATGTTGCAGAAACTCTTTGGCAAGAAATTGCTAAGGAAGCAAGTAGTGTCTACAAAACAAACTGGTTTAAAGACAAAACACCAGTTAATCGCGTAAGCCAAAAAGTACGTTCACCATTTAGAAGAATGATGAATAAACTTATTGATTTATCATTTGTAGATAGTGGTATTGAGAATGTGGTCAGTACAATACAGGAAGTTTTAAATAACTTACCTTCTAGTGGCTACATTGAAGGTCATTCATTTTCAGAGTTAACCAACTGGTTACTCGTAATGAGTAATGAAGACACACTTCGCCTTCATGCTGAAGGAAAACCTCAATATAGTGCAACACCAGAGCCGGAAGTAATTACACATGAGGATACCGACGAAGCGAATAATTTCGTTTCAGGTGAGTCAAGTGAATCTGCTTCTGAGAGTTCAATCATTGTAGAAACAGCTGATCAAGAAAATTCTTTTGAATTTGACCTAGCGCCTACAGAAGAAACCGATTTTTCCGAGCCTGTTGAGCGTAACAACTCATTAGGTGATTTTGGATTTAATTGGTAACAAATTAAGGAAGCAATCTAGCTTCCTTTAATTCTAAACCCACAGGGGATACTCACCCCTTGTGGGTGTATCCCCTCTTAAACATTCCTGGAGGAGATGCAAATGAATAAATCAAAACTATTAAAACGATTTAGAATGCTTTCAAGAGTAATGAGTAACCGCGGTGACATTACGATTAACTTAACTGGTAACAGATGCTATACAGATTACAACAGCATTACTTTACCCGTAGGTGATCTTGAAAACCCCGATTATCTCGAACTTTTGGAAGGCGCTATTGATCATGAAGTAGGCCATCTACGATGGACCGATAGAACATGGACAGCTAAGTCGTATGAAAAAGGAGCATTTTTCAATGCTATTAGAAATGGCATTGAGGATATTCGTATGGAAAGAATGGTTTGTCTGGAGTGGCCGGGTGCCATCTTAAATTTATCTAAGATGGTTACTCAAGGTATTAAAAAGGGATGGTTCAGTAAACCAACTGATAGCTTCCCGCCTTCATTACTGTTACAAGCTGTAGTTGTATATTATGGTCGATATAAAATTAACGACCAAGTACAACTAAAGGAGTTCTGTGAAATTGCATTAGCTTTATTAACTGATTGTATTGGCCAAAAACCAGTACACGATTTAATTTTGCTATTGGATACGATACCAGCTCTTCGATCTAACCAACATAGTTATGAACTTACAGAACAGATCATTCAATTACTTAAGAAAATAGAGTTTAAACCAGGCGATAGCCAAGGTGATGACTCAGGTGATAGCCAAGGTAATGACTCAGGCGATAGCCAAGGTAATGACTCAGGTGATAGCCAAGGTAATGACTCAGGCGATAGCCAAGGTAATGACTCAGGCGATAGCCAAGGTAATGACTCAGGCGATAGCCAAGGTGATGACTCAGGTGATAGCCAAGGTAATGACTCAGGTGATAGCCAGCAAGTAATTAATTTTGTAAATGAATGCCTAAATGCCGATGAAAGTCAGCTCATGGCAGATTTGCATGAACAAGTTAATAACGAGCTAGAGAAAATGGCTGATGAAGTAAGATCAAGTAATGATATGGGGCAACTAATTGACTTCAATGCTCCTTTAATATCAAAAAATGATCGTGGCACAGTTGGTACTGCAGAGCTAAACCTAGCCAAGAGACTTTCAACACCTATAAGTCGAGAACTCCATAAAATAATTTATGGGTTAGACCAAAAAAGTGTGAATTTTTCTAAGCAAGGTAGAACTGTTGAGGCAAATAGACTTGCTGGAGTAAAAGCTGGTAATTTTAATGTTTTTAAATCAGAAAGAATTACTAAAGCCCCGACAATGGCGATATCAGTCCTCGTTGACAGGTCTAGTTCAATGAGTGCTGTTGAGATGAATGGTGCAAACACTTCTGCGCTCGCAATTAACTTAGCAATAGATAAGTTGAAAGGCGTAAATAGTGAATGCATATATTTCAGTGCCGGTGACCTATATGAAGCAAAATGCTTTAAATCAACAACTAAAGCCGTTAAAGACAACTTTAGAGTCAGTAGTAGAGGCGGAACACATACAGGGTTAAGCCTTTACTCTGTAATTCGTAGGCTTTCACTACGTGTAGAGCAAAAGAAAGTTGTTTTTATCATTACTGATGGCCAAGCAAGCGATCTAAAGTATTTAGAAAAGTCGATTGAAATGTCGGAACTTCTAGGTATTCAAATTGTATGCATTGGTATAAACACAGGAATGCTTTATGGCTTTGAGAATCAGGAATTACTCAACATTCAAACCGTTGAAGAGTTACCTTCAATTCTAAAACAAGTAATTAAAAATAAATTAATCGCTTAACCAAGTAATGCGCCCTTTTGGACGCATTTTAAAGCAAACACAATGTTTTAAAATGCGGCTATAAGCCAAATAGATTTTCTGCTTTTATCTTAATTTACTGATGGCACCTTGCTATCAAATTTACCGTAAGGTAATTAATTTTGATAAAGCATAAAAGCTACTCAAATCCTTGTATTTGTGTAGAACAAGTATCGACGTCTCGTTGTTACTTTGGGTTTAACCCTAGACTTAGCATAAGCGAGTTCAGCTTGCTTGTGTTCAACAAACTTAAATCAACCCATAGGGGATTATTATCCTCTGGGTAATTGTCTCCGCTTAATGTTTCTTTGGAGGAGACAATGACTATTTCTAACTTAAAACTAAATGAAGTAACTGGTAAATATATAATCACGTCTGAGCTTAGCTCTGATGAAATTATTGAAACAGCCAAGAAGCTTCTAAACAATAGGTTGAGAAGAGGAGCTATTTTTAATAGTCCTACTCAAGTAACTGATTATCTTGAAGTCCATTTGAAGGGGTTAGAGCATGAGGTTTTTTACATGCTTTACCTTGATAACCAAAATAGACTAATAGACAAAGAAATACTTTTTACCGGAACGATAAATGCTGCAAGTGTTTATCCCCGGGAGATTGTAAAAAGTGTACTAAAAAAGAATGCAGCCTCTGTAATTTTAGCGCACAACCACCCATCAGGTATTGCTGAGCCATCGCAAGCGGACAAGCTAATAACCACTAAGATCCAACATGCACTCAATCATATTGATGTAAGTGTGTTAGATCACATCATTATTGGTGAAAACACAGTCTCATTTGCTGAGCGCGGCCTTATCTAACTTAAATTAAACCAACCCTTGTGGGGATACTTCCCATAAGGGGCGTATCCCCTTTTTTTGTACTCTTTGGAGGAGATACGCATGAATAATTCAATTAAAAAGGCAATTATGCCAATCCCATCGTCAATACCTAACACAGAAGTGAGAGAGGTACATATTGGCGGTAAAACGATTCTTTCATTACGTGCTAAGTGGGGACCTTTATTTGAAGGTCAACAACGAGCTCAAGCTCAAGGCTAAACGTATGAGTTAGCCTTAGGGCTAACTCTTCTTTTTATTCGAGGCGACCACCTAAAGCGCCTTGTATTCAGGACGCTTTAGGGTCGTCTTGAGGAATAGGAGAGTTGTAATGATTGAATCAAAAATAGATAAAGTACTTGCTTTAGTTAAGTCAAATGGCGGGTGGTCCTCTGTCTACTCAGCTTACCCAGGACTTAATGAAGCAGTTTCAAAATCAAATAACCACGGTGGTTCACCACAAGTACCATGCCCAAAAACTGGAAACGGAAGAACTAAGTTTCGCCTTTTCCGCGATTGGGTTGATACCGGTGGCGCATACCATAACGACGTAGGTGCTTTACCCGGCGGAATCGATGTAATTGCGTTTATGGAAAGTTGCTCAAAAAGCGACGCTTTAAACAAAATAATCGATATCTGTGGTGGTGACTTATCAAGCATCTCGCGCGAATACGTTCAAAATGTGAAAGCTTCACAGCCAAAAGGTATTAACGATGATGAAAAAGCAAAACGAGTCGCAAAACTTGAGAAGCTTTTTCAACACGCTATTCCTGCAGCTCATGATCAATCGGGTCGGATACAAGCTTACTTGAACAGTCGTGGACTTAAAACTGATGCGAAAACTCTACCATATACACTTGGATATGCTGATGAGCTTTGGTGGGGAGATGGTCAGTCTAAGCCTAAGAAACTTCAAGGTTTATTAGGCTCAATGACTGATTCAGATGGTAATCGAATCACGATTCATCGAATTTTCCTGAACAATCAAGGCTTAAAAGCTGATGTACCTAATGCGAAAATGTTAATGCCTCCGCCAAGCTATATTGGTGGATGTTCTATCAAAATTGACTCACCAGTAACTGAAGGAAATAACACCTTCATTGGCGTATGTGAGGGGATTGAAACTGCATTAGCTGTACGCGAGGCTACAGGCTTTCCTATGTGGTCATGTTATTCGGACACTTTGCTAGAAATGGTTAAAATTCCAGATAATGTGACTTCAGTATTAATTTTTGCTGATAAGGATGCATCTGGAGCAGGTCAAGAAAAAGCAGAAGCATTAGCTGCGAGGCTACGAAGAGAAGGAAAGTTTGTTGATATTTATATGCCACCTTTAGATATACCTAATGGTAGTAAAAGCATTGACTGGCTGGACACCTACAACTCAGCAGGCCCTGAGGCTTTTCCATTTCGCTTACCTGTTGACATCTCTGTTAATACTGGGGGTGTCAAATGATTAGCGTTTCTGGTCAAGTTTACAATGACACAAATGGAACACTATTACAGACTTTAGAGCTGAATAGTGCTGCCCCTACATCTAACTGTAAATCAGGTTTTTGTGGGGCGTGTCGCATCAAATTACTAAAGGGCAATGTCGAATATATCGATGAACCAATAGGCTTTACAAATGATGGTGAGATATTACCTTGCGTTTGTAAGCCAAAAGGTGACATTGAGGTTGAAGTAACCTTTTAGATTTTTACAACCAACCCATGCGGGGAGCCCCCGCTTGGGAAGCTCCCCCTGTTCTTTGGAGGAGCAATGAGTAAACATCATATTGAAATGGCAAAAGCTGGTGGTTCTCAGTTACGTCATTTCGCAGCATACCGTAATGGATACTATCCAGATATGGTTATCAGACACTTCATAGCAAAAACTACACACTTTTTATTAATTGAAAAATATAGAAAGACTGTAGATTTGCTTGTGATACACAATGTGACAATCGCAAATGCCTGTGAAACGGCAGAATTGCTATTTGAAGCATAAACAACCCTTGGGGGTTACTCCCTCAAGGGTGTGATCCCTCAAATTTACTTTGAGGAGATTCAAATGAATTGCTTATTAGCTAAGCACTTGTTTAAGGAGTGCTTATGAAAAACAAAATGCTAAATAAGATCATGGTTGAACTAATCTTATTAGTAACAATTGTTGGCTATATTCCAGAGCTCTCTGTTAGTGGTTTTGCGGATATGTTCGGCCCGTGTGGTTTCGACAACAAAACATGCTACGAAATTCAAATTCAAGGGCTTATAAAGCTAGTCCTTGCTTTTGTTTGTATGTTGGCATCTGTTGTGATAGGTTTCTATATAACTTTCCTAAATGGTTCCGAGGAGGACGATCAAGATGAATGAAATCCAAGCTATTGGTTTGACCTTTTTCATTATTGGTAATGTAGTTTTTTTCGGTAGTTATTTATGGATGCACCACCGAATAAGCAAAAAATAAAATAAGAAAAGACCGTTAATCGGTCTTTTTTTGTCAAAATTTGAGGAGAGGAGCTACTGCGCCTAGAACAATAACCAGTAAGGGGTAGACGCGAAGCTCTTCTATATTGCTGAAAATAGAAAAATTTCAATCAATTCCAAGTGTGTGAGTAGAATAAAGTTTCATACTGAGTAATAAAGATTCATACCAAGTATTAAACTATCATCCTAAAATGGCAGCGATTGCATCGGTACGCTGCCATTTCTAAAACGTTTTTGCCCCAAAACGAGTTTACTCAAGCGTCACAAATTAGCGATCAACAGACGCTCATAGTCATTTAGTGTCACAGGCTCTGCTCTATAAAACGGACATTCCGCAAACTAATTTTGTCCCTAAATGACTTAAAGTAATTACTATAACTGAGGTTTCTGAGCTAAGAGCAGCCATTGACCTTCTCCCAACTTGTTCTTTACCTTTTAGGATTCGGTTAATGTAGTTTACAATTCATTCCAAATTAGCTTTGGGTAACCCGATGAACTTAACGCAACTAGATTTAAATTCGTTACAAATATTGAAACAACTGATTGAAGAGAAGCATGTGTCTAATACGGCTTTATCTTTGAATATTAGTCAGTCTTCTGTGAGTCGGGCGCTGCAAAAAATGCGTAGCTTTTTTGACGATGAGCTACTTGTGCGTTCGAATTATGGATATGAGTTAACACCTAAAGCAGAAAGCCTTAAAGAAGATCTCACTGAGGTGATAACAAGCCTTGAACGATTAGTACATAAGCAGCAATTTTCTCCAGACACCATAGCAAGCACAGTTAAGTTTTATGGACTACAGCCTCAAATAGATGCGTTAATGCCAGCCTTTATTGAGAAAGTCAGGAGTGAAGCGCCTAACTTAGTCGTCAGTATAGACACGACGCCTAAACGCCATTTTAGCGCCCTGATAGCTGGTGATATTCATTTTGTGATGTCTTCGCATGAACCGCCAACGGGTGAGCAAAATATTCATAGAATGATATTAGCCAAGCGTAATTTTAGATTGCTGATGAGTAAGTCTCATCCTCTAGCAGATAAAGCGCTAACGACTGCAAACCTAATGCAATGCCAATTTGGACAAATATCACTACAAGGTGAGAAAAACATTTCTTTTGAAACTAAATTTCGAGAATTAAACTACCTAAAAGGTAAAGAAAGTTTAAATGTACCCGTGCAGCTATCTAATTTTAACTCTGCGCCCAATATTGCCGCTGGCACTGATATCATTTTTCATCTACCGACGCCATTCGCTCTTGCGGCATGTAAAGATGACAGGTTATGTGTCAAAGAAATCCCTAAAGAGCTGCAACTAGATTTTCAATATGTTTATTTATATTGGCATAAGCGCTTTCACGATGATCCTATGTGTGAATGGGTGAGAGGCACTTTAAAATCACTTTTCTCTGAAGAAAAAAACCTTGCATAACATGATTATGCAGATCTTGCATAATCACAATCGGGCTATCGAATGAGCAAATTATTGCAAAAATAGCGCCTAGAACTTTAAATGCTAATCATTCTCGATAGCAATTGATTTTAAAGCTTCTACCTAATGACATCTACTAAACCTTTTTCTTTAAGCAAAGTGGCTAGCACGCTCGCAACACTTAGTCTTTGCCCAGCACTTACCCTTCACGCGAATGCTCAGGCAGTTGATACAAACGCAGCTAACATAGACGAAATGGAAACTATCGTTGTTACTGCTGCTGGTCGTGAGCAACTTTTATCTAAAGCAGCCGCGTCAATTAGCGTAATTGGTCGCACTGATATTGAAAAAGGCTTTTATAAAGATCTAACCGATGCTTTACGCGATATACCTGGTGTTACCCTTACTCGTGGTGGCGCGAGTAAAGATGTTTCATTACGTGGCATGAATGGTCAGTACACCGCGATTTTAGTTGATGGCAAAAAGCAATCAGGCCGAGAAACGCAGCCAAGTGGCAGCGGTGCAGGCTGGGAGCAAGATTGGTTACCACCACTCGACGCTATTGAGCGCATCGAAGTTGTACGTGGGCCAATGGCGACGCTGTATGGCTCTGGTGCCATTGGCGGTGTAATTAACATTATTACGCGTAAAGACTTTGAAAAGTTTCAAGGTAATATTCGTTTAGAAACGATTGTTCAAGAAGACAGTGATGCGGGTAATGATAAACAAGCACAAGTTTATCTTGCTATGCCAATCGTAAAAGACATGCTATCAGCTTCATTGACAGCAATGACACAAGAGCGTGACGAAGATGAAATTATTGACGGCTATGGTGGTAAAGAAATGGAAAACTACCGCGCTGAATTACACTTTATGCCAACTAAGTCAGATCGTTTCACCCTTGATTACGCAAAACAAGACCAAAAGCGTTATACAACAGAAGGTAAGTCTGTAGATTCTGCTCGTAGAGAGTCCGAAAGAAACAGTAACCGAGAGTCTTTCTCACTTGCTCATACGGGTAACTATTTGTGGGCGACAGGTACAAGTTTTATTCAACAAGAAACAGTTGAAAACGTTGGTCGTGAAATTACGATTGAAAATTTAGTGTTTAATTCACAGTGGTCTACTGTGTTTGACCAAAATGCGATTGTTGCGGGTGTTTCGTACGAAAATGAAGACTTAGAAGATTTTGGTAACGGCGCTGAAGCAACCGAGATATCTAACTATCAATGGGCATTTTTTGCAGACAATGAGTGGCAAGCCAAAGACGATTTAGCGATCACTTTAGGCCTTCGCTATGACGATAACGAAATTTTTGACTCTTACATTAGCTACCGGTTATACGGTGTTTGGTCATTAGCTGATAACTGGGTGCTAAAAGGTGGCGTTTCAACAGGCTACAGTGCACCAAATATTCGCGCGATGACACCTGAGTGGGTACAAGAGAGCCGTGGTGGTGACATTTACGGTAACCCTGATTTAGAGCCAGAAACGTCATTAAACAATGAAATTGGTGTTTACTACACAGGCGAAAACAACTTAGTTGCCCAAGTAACTGCGTTTTATAATGACTTTGAAGGTAAAACTAACTTAACAACGTGTCCTGTTGAAAAGTGCGGTGACCCAAAGGGGCGTCAATATGAGAACCTCGATAAAGCGACAGTATCGGGTGTTGAAGCGTCGATTACGGCTGATATCACAGATGCGTTATCAATTAACGCTGCCTACACTTACAGCGACTCAGAGCAAAAATCGGGTGATAATAAAGGTCAACCGTTAACACAAGTTCCAATGCACTTAGCAAACCTAGGTGTAAATTGGCAAGTAAGTGAGTCATTTAACACTTGGGCAAAAGTGACACATCGCGGTAAAGACAGTCAGCCAATTACCGTTGATTCACGTTCAATCGTTGCGAAGTCATTAACTAATATGGACATGGGCGTAAACTGGAAAATAAACGACATGTTCACACTATCTACAGGCATTTATAACTTATTTGATAAGGAAATTACTGCTGAAGATTACGGTTATAAAGAAGATGGTCGCCGTTTATGGTTATCAGTTGTAACTTCTTTCTAAATCGCTTGATTTAACTAATAAACGGTAGTGAAAGGTTTAAACAGGTTAACATGAAAAACGCATTGTTCTTATTTTTCTCTGTAGCTAGCTTAACAGCACTAGCTTTTGAAGTTAAAGCAGAAGAAAAAACAATTCAATCAGCTAAACATTTTGCTAGCAAAGGTATGGCACATGCAGAGCTATTTCCAGGTTTAACCAACCTTTGTGATATTGAATCTGAAATTCGCGATTTGTCAAAGCGTAAACGCAATAGTGCTTCAGGTAAAAAGAAAAAAAGTGGCAAGTCACACTCGTCAGGGATCCCTGCCACTAAGGTGTTTGATAATCTTTACTACGTCGGAACTGGTGGTGTTTCTAGTTGGGTAATTGAAACCAGTGACGGTTTAATTCTGATCGATGCACTTAATACGGTAAGGCAAGCCAAAGAGTACATTGAAAAAGGTATGCTTGCATTAGGCCTTAATCCAGCAGATACCAAGTATTTAATCATCGGCCATGAGCACGGCGATCACTATGGCGGTCAAGCACACTTTGTCAGCAATTATAAAACTAAAGTAGTGATGAGTGATGTTGCGTGGTCACGCATGGAAAACAATAAATTAACCGTGTTTAGCTCGCGTTGGGGGCCTATGCCTAAGCGCGACATTACCATAAAAGATGGTGGAACCATTTCACTTGGTGATACTCAAGTGCAGGTTTATGAAACGCCAGGCCATACACCAGGCACCATTTCGCTTATTTTTCCAGTATTTGATAATGGTAAAAAACACATGGTCAGCCTTTGGGGGGGCACAGGGCTAAACTACGGCCCAGATTTGGCTCGTATTCAATCTTATACTGATGCAGCCTCTCGTTTTGGTAACATAACCAAGGCGCAAGGTGTCGATGTCTTTTTGTCTAATCACCCAACTAGAGATGGCTCTAGAGAAAAATTCAAGCTAATGGCTGAGCATAGCAAAGATCAACCGCACCCTTTTGTTCAAGGTCAAGACGCAGTGGCTAAGGCCTATGATATGCTAGCAAGCTGTACCCAAGCACAAGTGTTAAGAATCAAGCAACAAAAGAAGTAAACAGATCAACTCCGATGTGAAACTTTATTTATGAAAAACTTTTTCAAATTATTTTTATCTTTCTTAGCGATTATTGCGCTTTCCACAAATACAGTATCTGCCAAAGAAATCGCGATTAAACACTTAAAAGGCACCGCTAAATTTAACGGAGTACCAAAACGCGTTGTTGTATTGGGTAATGCTAGCTTAGATGTATTAGACCGATTAGGAATAAAACCCGTTGGTGCGCCACACTCACTGCTACCTAACTATTTAGCCGACTATAAGCACTCTACTCAAAATACGGGGACAACAGCGGAGCCTGATTTTGAAGCAGTTTTCACGCTAAAACCAGATGTGATTATCGCAGAAAACCGAATGCTTAAAATTTATGACGATATTAAACAAATCGCACCAACGATAATGTTTTATATCGACAGCGGAAACTATTGGCAAGACGCACAAAAAAATTGGCGAATGTTAGGTAAGCTGTTTGATAAAGAAGCTGAAATTGAGCATTTGATAAACCAAGTGCAAGTTAAGATTGATAACCTAGGTAAAAAAGTTACAGAGCAACAACTTAGAGCACTGATGATAATGAATAATGGTAATAACCTTGCGATGTTCAATAAAGGTAGTCGTTTTTCTCTGATATTTGATGAATTTAACTTCGCACAATCAACCAGTGAAAATATCGCACCGATTAAAGGTAATCACGGCAGCTTGATTTCATTTGAGTACATTGCCGATGTAAAACCCGATGTTATGTTTGTTATGGATAGAGAGCAAGCTATTGGCAGAAGCTCAGGAAAGGCGAAAGCACTGTTTAACAACCCGCTAGTTAATGGTACGCCTGCGGCAAAAAACAGCCGACTAATATTTATCGACTCTAACGCTTGGTATATTTCAACGGGTGGGATTACGGCTACTGAGTTGATGGTGGCAGATGCTGAGAAAGCACTGCACTAGTTGAGTAGAGCCTTTAATTAAATTTGTTTTTTAATAACAAATTAACCGTTCAACAAAGCCCTTCATTGCTTAAAAAAAACAGTGGAGGGGTCGTTTTTATAGAGTATTTCATGGTCACTAAACAGCAGCTAGTTGCTGCCAGTTTATTTTTTACCTTAGCGCTGACATCACTCCTTTTAGGTGCTTCTGATGTGTCATTTGCAGGTTTGTTTTCTGGCGACGAGCACGCTTATGATATTTATGTGATTTCACGCATTCCAAGACTTATTGCAATTGTGCTAGCAGGTGCTGGCTTGAGTATCGCGGGCTTAGTCATGCAGCAAATCATGCAAAACCGTTTTGCATCTCCTTCAACAACGGGCACCATCGATTGTGCACTGCTGGGCTATATTGTAGGTTTAATTCTTTTACAGCAAGCATCTCAGTGGTCGTATCTAGCGGTTATTTTTGGCTTTGCTGTTTTTGGCACTTTGCTGTTTGTGCGTTTTTTACAGCAAATTCAATTCAAAAATGTTGTACTCGTGCCACTAATCGGCATTATGTACGGTAATGTTATCTCCGCATTGACCACTTTTCTTGCTTATAAACACGACCTTGTACAAACCATGTCTTCATGGAGTGTTGCTAACTTTGCCAGTGTTTTACAGGGTAACTATGAAATTTTGTTTTTAGCTGTGCCCGCCTGTATTTTGGCTTATTACTACGCTAGTCAGTTTAGCGCCGCAAGTATCGGCCAAAGCTTTGCTAAAAATATTGGTCTTGATTATCAAAAGGTTGTGTTTATCGGCGTTGTGCTTATCGCGATTAGTACGGCAAGTGTTGTGATGATTGTCGGTGTTATTCCCTTTTTAGGGTTGATCGTACCAAATGTTGTTTCGCTGTTTATGGGCGATAACATGAAAAAAATCCTGCCCTGGACTGCCTATTGGGGCGTCATTTTAGTATTGAGTTGCGACATTCTAGGCAGACTGATCATTTTTCCGTATGAAATGCCAATTTCGATGATTATTAGTATCTTTGGTGGCGTGGTATTTATTTATCTGGTTGTTAAGGATAAAGCCAATGTGTGATTGGATAAAAGTCGCCATCTTACTATTGGCATGTTTTACAAGTATTGCATGGTTTATTGGGCAAGGACTAAACTCTGACAATTATCAATTTTTCTTAACACTTCGTTTACCGAAAGTGCTGGCAATTGTGTTAGCGGCTATGGCAATTTCGGCTTCATCTTTGGTGTTCCAAACCATTACCAATAACAGAATTCTTACCCCTTCAATTTTAGGCTTTGATAGCTTGTATTTATTGGTGCAAGTCATAATTGTTGTGATATTTGGCATGGCGAGTGTATTGGTGATAGAAGCCATACCAAATTTCTTAGTATCAACAGCCGTAATGATCGGGTTCTCACTCACCTTATTTCATTTTTACTTTAAGCGCGGTAGTAGCAATATATTCACTTTGTTATTAATAGGCGTAGTCTGTGGCAGCTTATTTAACAGCCTCACAGGCTTTTTAACCATGTTAGTTGATCCAAACGAGTTTGCTGTTATTCAACGCGCTATGTTCGCCAGCTTTAATAATATCAATGCAGAATTGGTCTACTGGAGTACGATTCCACTGACACTATGTTTTGCCTATTTGTTTTTTTCAGCAAGAAAGCTCGATGTATTATGGTTAGGACAAGACAATGCAACAAGCCTTGGCATAAACACGAAACGACTTACCAAGCAGATGATGATAGTTATTACTGTTATGGTGGCGATTGCGACAGCCCTTGTTGGCCCTGTGCTGTTTTTTGGCTTAATCACGGTGAGTTTGACGCGTGAGCTATTTAAACGCTTTGAGCACAGCTTTCTAATTGTCGCGAGCAGTTTATTGGCGGTATTGCTTTTAGTATCTGGGCAATGGTTTGTTGAAAAGGTGCTGACTTTCCAAACTACAATTAGCGTTATTATCAATTTGGTGGGGGGGAGTTATTTTATGTGGTTACTCCTTCGCAATAAAATTAATTAGGTTCCGAGACAGTTGTGATTAAGTTAACAGGATTATCAAAAAAATACGGTGATACTTTTGTTGTAAATAACGCAGATGCGTTATTTCCGAAAGGTGAAGTAACCGCCATTATTGGGCCTAACGGTGCGGGTAAAAGCACCTTATTGTCGATGGCTAGTCGTTTAACAGAAAGTGACGCTGGTGAAGTACTCATTGGTGATAAGCTACTTGCCCAATGGGATAGTCAAGAGCTTGCCAAGCACTTGGCTGTATTAAGGCAGTCTAATAATATCAATATGCGCTTTACGGTGAGAGAGCTTGTCTCCTTTGGCCGTTTTCCACATTCACAAGGTCGTTTAACTGATAATGATAATGAGATCATTGATAATGCGTTAAACGAGTTAGATATCACCTACATCAAAGACAGATATCTAGATGAACTCAGTGGCGGTCAACGCCAAATGGCATTTATTGCTATGGTTGTGGCGCAAGACACTGACTATATATTTTTAGATGAGCCGTTAAACAACCTAGATATCAAACATTCTGTTGAAATAATGCAGACATTACATCGTTTAGCCGCAGAGCTTGATAAAGCTGTTGTTATCGTTATCCATGATATTAACTTTGCCGCAAGTTATTCCGACAATATTGTCGCGATGAAAAAAGGTGAAGTGGTATGTGCGGGAAAAGTAGATGACGTCGTAAAAGAAGAAATAATGGAATCTATTTATGAGATACCATTTTCCATCAAAGATATTGCTGGCAAAAAGGTCTGTTTATACTTCAAAAGCTAGTATATAGAAATCCGCTATTGGCACAGAGCTATCCTTCGGCTCTAACTCATAAATGTCCAAAAACGAGTTTGAAAGCGTTGGTTGGGGCTGTGATGAAGAAACCAGTATGATACTTTAATACGCAGTGGCAGCCCGATACAGACTTGGTTGTAGAAATTAGTATGAATCTTTTTTGGGGTTACGTATCATTTAGAACGGTACGAACAGGGTTACTTGACTGTTTAGTATGAAACTTTATTCCTCTCCACACCAAGCTAACTTAATAACTAACAGCCATGCCAGAACTCTGAGAGTTGGGCCATCTGATAAATATCGGTGCCTTCTTCATCATAATTTAGCTTGTTTTTATATTGAATGGGACTAAACCAAAAGTTCACCGGTTTACCGTTTTCCACTTTCTTAAAAGCTATTTGAATTTGTGTATTAGCATACAACTCTTCATGAGGATGATATAAATCACCGATAGACTCGTATCCTTTAGGTGTTGTAAACATTACCTTATAATAACCTGGTCTATAGCTATACTTTTCCTCAATCAATACTTTTACACTGTAAAAATTTGGTATTACAAAGGTTCT
>NZ_JACSOG010000037.1:0-38396 GCF_014349195.1 Pseudoalteromonas sp. BZK2
AAGGCATGGAATCACTTTATTTCAATCCCGGATCGAGTGAAGAAAATGTGCAATCGGGAATGGATTAAATTGATTTAATCTTTATGCGGAATGGTATTAATCCCTGTTTAAACACGTTGAACTACCATAACACGCAATGGTTTTTAGACAATACAGAAACAAAAAAGCCCTGCTAGTGCAGGGCTAAATCAACGTTAGGATTTATACAATTAAAAATCTAAAGATGTAGCTATTACTGTTAATTGATCATCAGCATCATTATCACCGCAATTTGCATTTGAATTAGTAATAATGCTTCCATCCATCTCAACAACGGATAATTTTAAAATCTTATTAGCCAATGCTGCATTTGTAATTAAAATCAAATCACTTTCATCTTTAATATCATAAGTATTTGAGAATTGAGCTAGTGAAACCTTTACCTTACCATTTGAAAGCTTATACAGCTTATCTACATATCCTTCACATTGGGTTGCATTAACTGAGAATGAGCATAAAGCACTTAAAATTACTACTGATAACATGTTCTTCATAATTAACTCCATTGTTCCTTGTTAAATCAGCTATAAATACTCATATATTTCCATGACAGTCGTATATTATTTAAATTACAAAAAAATTAAAAAAGCCCTGCTAGTGCAGGGCTAAATCAACGTTAGGATTTATTATTGTATCCTTCCTTGGTCAGAGTATTAGAACTGGTATTTGTACTCAATTGAGAACTCAGTGCCTTTCTCTTTAGAGCGAGTTAAAGTTCCCGCTGACTCTATTTCAGATTTTGCGCCCAAGATATTAGTCACTTTGAACTTCAAGCTTGAGTTGAAATCAGGGAAATAGGTGTAGTTAAAGTCTAGAGAGTGGAAAGGTTGCTCCATCCAATCTTCTTGACCTTCAATGCCAGGAATAATAATTCGCTCACCAAATACGTTATAGATTAGCGTTGAAGCATGCTGCCCACTAGGTGCGTCATAGCCTAACTGCATATTCACAACATATTTTGAATGGCCCGTCATGCGACGTGTTGTATTTGTAACCGCTGCAGAAACTCCTGTTTGTTCAACAATCGCCTGACGGTCCATGTTGATTTCTGAGTCACTTAACGTCACGTTACCTGTCATGAACACGTCTTGCCAGAATCCACCTAAGAAAGCAAAATCTTTCAGGTATTCAAATTCAACACCCGCAACATAACCATCTTCTGCATTAGCAATACGTACCAATGGTGGACCATCTTGTGCAGGTGATTGAACAGACTCAATTGGATCAACCATGTCTTTATAGAACACACCAACAGAGAAGTTCTCGCCCGTATCAAAATAGTTTTCCCAGCGGAAATCATAGTTTTTGATTTGCGTTGTACGTAAACCAGGCGTACCACCTACAGGGTATTCAGTAAGTGGGTCGATGTAAGTTGCATCAGAAATCTCACGTAAATCTGGACGAACAACTGTTTCACCATAGCTTAAACGCCATTGCGTTTCGTCGTTTTGCACATAAGTTAAAGCAAGTGCACTATAAACGTCGTCTTCACGGAATGCGAGCTGATCTAACTCATCATAATCAATTGAAGATGCAAGGCCACCAGTAAATGGGTCAAGAGGAACAGATACTTGACGGAAATCTTCCCAACGTAAACCACCGGTAATACGCCATGTGTTATTGAAGAAGAAATCAGCTTCGAAGTAGTATGCATCCACTTTCTGCGCTGACTTATAGTCATCGCCTGAAACCGTTGTGTCGTTTAAGATTGGCTGCGTTAGTGTCGCGTTCGAGAGTACATCATCAGACAAAATAGTGTTTAACTCATTTCCGTTTAAGTCAACATCTGAGAATGCACGTGTATTGATATCAAAACGACGGTTAGTTGCTGAACGCTCTTTAGAGATAAAATCAGCACCTGATTTAAGCTCAACATCCACGCCATCTAGCATAATAGGCAACGTAAAGTTAAAACCGTAGTTCTCTACTTCATCATCCAAATCTTGGAAAGTGTAACGTGCAGCTGTTGTTGCATTGGTTAGTGCGCTTTCGTTTACTGTATCGTAAAACCCATCTTCATTGGCATCAGTAACAATGAAACGAGTTTCCATGTTACCTGGTGCGTAACGGTTTGAGCGACCAATTGAATACTTCCAGTCAAAACCCGCGTAATTCAACCAATCAAAAGTATGCATACCTTTTAATTGATTAACGATCAGCTCACGCTCTTCATAACGAACATCATACGAACGTACACGCTTGTTGTCTGAGGTATTGTTGTTTTGGTCAATACCTAAACGATCTGAAATTTTATCTTCAGTATCACGTAGGATTAAAGCTGTGTAGTCAACTTTATGCGCTTTGTCATACTCAACACCAACCGTAACCATCCCTGATGTTTTAACCGTGTGCTCTGTACTTAGTACTTGGTCATAACCACGGATCATGGTTGTTGAGTTTTCACCAATCAAGAAGCCTTGACCTTGATACTCATCTGCAACAACGTGCTTATTATCGTAGCTAAGCGACGATAAGAAACCGTAGCGCCATTTATCTGATTCGAAGCTGTTACCTAATGTGGCAGTAAACTTCGTATTCGGGTCAACCTTTGCTGATTTTGGATCATAATCGCGATTTAACGATAGGGCTAAAGCACGGCTTTGCTCAGGTGTTAAATCATCAAGCGATTGACCACTTTGGTATACATCAAGGATAGGACGTGGAATTTCGCGTGTGCCATCATCAACACCGTACCAATCATCCGAACCACCGTTGTATTCAAGGCCATCATCAAAGTTATTGGTGTTGTAACCAAGCTGACCCG
The DNA here is from genome assembly GCF_014349195.1 of Pseudoalteromonas sp. BZK2. Lineage (NCBI taxonomy): Bacteria > Pseudomonadati > Pseudomonadota > Gammaproteobacteria > Alteromonadales > Pseudoalteromonadaceae > Pseudoalteromonas > Pseudoalteromonas sp. BZK2. The sequence continues at coordinate 2,804 of NZ_JACSOG010000037.1, forward strand.
ACACATCAAATACAAATTGATCTGGAATTGATTTCAAGCGAATATCAACGTTACCACCACCAAAAGATGCTGGCATTGACGGTGAATATGATTTTTGTACTGATAAGCTTTCGATAATACCTGATGGAAATAAATCCAGTGGTAATACAGAACGCGTTGGATCTGGGCTTGGTACAGCAGAATTATTTAACTGTGTACTTGAATATCGTTCACCTAGACCACGTACATAAATAAATTTACCATCAACAAGTGTTAAACCTGTTACACGGCGTAGCGCTGCAGCAGCGTCACTATCACCACTTCGTGAAATTTGCTCTGCACCCATAATATCAGCAACGAATGCTTGCTGTTTACGCTCTTCTAGAACAGCTGTTGCAGTGCCTTTTAAACGACTTGCACTAACAACAACTTCTTCAAGAACAGCTTCTTCGTCTGCTTCAGCTGCGTGTGCTGAGACACTCAAGCCGCATAAGATAGCTGCGCTTAGTGCTGTTAAGCTGAACTGTTTTGAATATTGTTTCATGTTTACCTCTATCTGAAATAAGTTACAGAAAGTTGTTTAAAGGTGCTAAACACGTTGTTTAGCACCTCGCTTACTGTGTTATTCCAGACCTACCGTCCAACCTTCAGTCCAGTTGTTATCAGCAGATACTGCACCAATGTGCGTTGTTGTATCGAAGAAACCGTCGATTGCTTTAACGTCTGTCGCTGTTGTTGTATCGATAGTAAAGATACCATTTACAACTTGCGTTTGACCTGTAGCAACTAAGTTACCTAATGTGTTTGTCCACCAGTTCTCAACGCTGAAATCTACACCACTTGGGTCTTTGAAGTTTTCAGAACATGCAATCACTGATGATTTAATCATTAAGGTGCCATCTTGAGCATTGTTCACTGTTTCACTTTCACCAGAAGCTGCACCTTCAATCTCAAGACATTCGCCCATGCCTTCAGGGCCCGTTACGATTGTGTTATAGATTTGCGCACCCGTACCTTCACGGAAGTACATACCTTCTGAGTCATCTTCACCGTCAAAGGTATTACCAATGATTGTTAAGTTAGCAATTGTTGGGTTTGACTTAGGCGTTTTAGACGGTGTAGTACCATCGTTGTCTGCTTCAATACCACGGTTCGCGTCTGAGTTATCAGCTGCTTGCTTAACAAGAATATGCTGCATTTTACCTTGGAAACCATTGTCCCAGTCGATGCTGTCATCTTGAATGCTTGTTAGTACTAAGTACTTCGCTTGTACGTTACCACCGAAGAATTCAACACCGTCATCCGCGTTTTGGTGAACTTGCACATACTCAACAGTAGTACCAGAACCAACACCACCGAAAGTAATACCGTTTAATTCGTTATCTGGTGCGATTTCGTAACCACCATTCATCACACGAACATAACGCAGCGTACCTGAGTTATCCGTTGTATCAGTACCACCGAACACGGCACCTGACTCAACACCTTCAACTTGAAGTGCACAATCGCCTTCTGCTGGACACTTGTTCGATGGCGCATTACCAAGAAGAACTAAACCACCCCATTGGCCCGCAGCTGTAGTACCGCCCATAACATCTTGGCTTGAAGTGAACGAGATTGGCTCATCTTTAGTACCGTTAGCATTAATTTTTGAACCACGGCTAATTACTAAGTAATCATCACCTGTACGGCCATATACTGTTACGCCTGGCTCGATTGTTAAAGTAGCTGAATCTGCATTATCATCACCTACAAATACTGCACCGCTTAATGCGTAGTAGTTACCCGCAGTAAGTGTTAAATCTGCAGTAATGCGACCAGACACTTCACATGTTGTTGTGCTGCCATCAACTGGAGAAATTGACGTTGTACCTGATGGACAACCTGCTACTGCTGGTGGTGCAGTTACTTCACCGCCACCGTAACCAAATGCCCAACCTTCACGCCAGTCATCTGAGTCATTTAATGCACCAACAAAGTCAACTGTATCGAAGAACGCATCAACAGTATTTGCTACATCTTGGCCAGCACCTAGTAATGGCGAGCCTGCAATTGGTTGACCGTTTGCACCAAGCATTGGCTTGTCATTGATTACGTTACCAGATTGTGCTGTAAACCATGTTTCAAGCTCAAGTAACGTGTTGCCGCTACCATCAACTGGATTTTTGAAGTTTTCGCCATTAGTACACGACATAAACGTGTTTTGCATTAAGATAGTGCCATCGTTAGCGTTATTTACTGTTTCGCTAGCACCGTCTTCTGCACCTTCAATCTCTAAACACTCACCCATTTCATCAGAGCCAGTGATCACTGAGTTATAAAGGTGTAAACCTGTACCTTCACGAAGGTAGATACCTTCAGCATCATCTTCACCATCAAAGTTGTTACCGATGATTGTTAAGTTAGAGATGATTGGTAATGATTTTGGTTCTTTAGAAGGTGTGCTACCGTCGTTATCTGCTTCAATACCACGGTTTGCATCTGTTGAATCAGGATCTTGTTCAACATAAACGAATTGCATTTTACCTTGGTAACCATTGTCCCAGTCGATGCTATCGTCATCGATGCTTGTTAATACAACGTGCTTAAGGTTTACTGCACCACCGAAGAATTCAACACCATCATCTGAATTATTGTGAACTTGTAAGTATTCAACTGTAGTACCAGAACCAACAGCACCAAACGTAATACCATTTAGTTCGTTGTCTGGTGCAATTTCATAACCAGCGTTTTTAACAACAACATATTTTAATGTACCTGAATTATCTGTGTTATCCGTACCGCCAAATACAGCACCTGATTCAACACCTTCAACTTGAAGAGCACAATCGCCTTCAGCAGGACACTTATTAGAAATACCATTACCAAGAAGCACCATACCGCCCCATTGGCCTGCAGATGTTTCATCACCCACTACATCTTGCTTAGAAGTAAAGATGATAGGGTCGTTTTTAGTACCTGTAGCTTCAATTTTAGAGTCACGGCTAACAACTAGGTAATCAGAGCCGCTGTTACCGAATACGACCGCACCTGCTTCAATTGTTAATGTTGCACTGTCTGCTTTATCGTTACCAACAAATACTGCACCATCAAGTGCCCAGAATGCGTCTGTTGATAATGTTGTATCTTCTGTAATTACGCCTGAAAGAACTTGAACTGTTACATCACGACCTAATGCAGCAGATACTTCATTCGAAAGGCTTTGGCTGTATACACCTGGTAACTCTTCAGTTGTTGGTGGTGTAGTTGGGTTAGTAGGTGTAGTTGGTTGCTCAACTGTTTCGTCCACGTTGATGTTGATGTCACCACCGCCACAACCTGCTAAAGAGATTGCTGTAGCTACAAGACTAACCTTGAATAAGCCAGATAATTTCATTGTTCACTCCGTTAAGATAGATATTTAATTATTGTGTTAGCGCATAAACTCAAGTCACCGAAAAAGCACTAAAACTTAATGCTTTTGGGTCACTTGAGTTTTAAACTGCGACTACCTTACGGGAGCTGTATGACAAACTAGTTACACTTTAATAAACATAAAATGACAATATTAATTATTTAAAAAGAGTAAGTTAGTAAATTTTAGGAACGGAAAAAAGCCGCCCGAAGGCAGCTTTGGTGTTGCGATTATAAATTAGTTCTTTTGTACGCTTACCTGTTGAATACGATTTAGAGTAAAGCGGTACGTAATGTTTCGGCGTGCACTTTTTCACGCTTCACATACTTGATCCATTGCTCAGCTAAACGCTGCGACTTTTTGTGTTTTTCCGCTTGCTCAAACGCTAAAATCGAGGCATCAAAGTTTTGTAAATTGTACTGCGCCATACCTAAGGCAACATACACATTTGATTCAAACTCTAAGCCGCCTTTATCTAGGGCTTTACGTGCTGCATCCGCTGCTTCTTCATATTTTTCAAGGTTAATGCTTACCTCTGCAATACGTTGTTCGTACTGACCATGCGACACTAAATCAGCGGCTTTTGCAAAATAAGCAAGTGACTTTTCACCCTCTTTTGCTTGTACCATTGCTTCTGCAACAAAGGCATAGTTTTTCGCTGATTTTTCAGCGACACCGTCTTGCATAGCTTTACTCATCACGTTCGCCGCTTTAAAAGCCAGGCCGTTGTATAAATAAACTTGCGATAATTGACGTAAATCTGATTTAGATTTCATGAAACCTTGTTGATATGCCGCTTCTAAAATCGCTAATTGTTTTTTCTCTGCGCCCGTTTCACCGTACATGCCACCTAACTGAACCCAGTACTCTGGCTTGTTGTAAAGCTTAACTAAACGCTCAAGTACCTCTACCACCTTGTCAGACTGATTAAGTGAGTAATACATAGCACGCTGTAAGATTAACCAGTTTTCTTTTGGCATTTCACCTTTGCTGTCGGCTTCAGCGATAGCTAGGTTAATGTTCTCAATGCCTTTTTGGTAATCTTTAAGCTGATAATACGCTTGAGATTTTAATACGTAATAAGCATCTGTTTTCGGCTTGTCGTTAATCACATCCCACTGTGCTAAATATTTGATTACCTTTTCGTAATCGCTATTAGCCATGGCAAGTTGCGCTAAGCTAAAGGTGGTGCTTACACGTAATGTTTCTGGAATCGCATCTTCGTTTACTACTTTTTCAAACGAGGCAATTGCTTTATCTAAGTCGTTTTCGTTGTAGTAAATAAAACCGTAGAAATTATGCATCATGGCAATTTCATACGAGTTCATGCTTGAAGAGCGCTCTTTAATACTATCAAGTGCTTCTAGCCCTGCTTTTGCATCACCATCATCAGCCAGCTTTTGTGCTCGTGCTAATTGGCTATACACTTTTTCACGCAGTGCAGGTACTCGTTTGGTTTTTTGCTCCTCAGCGTAAGCTGTTGCAAGTGTCACACCTGGTAACATGCTAACAACGCTTGGGACTACAAGGCTGCTTGTGAAAGCAGCCGCGCAAATCACGGCAACTTTTAAAGGTTTCATAATCGCATTCCTCTTTTCTAACCGTTAATTTGGAAAGAAATTTTGTTCTGTACGCCCGCTACTTCAACAGCTTCACCGTTAACAACGCGCGGTTTATATTTAAATTTAAGTGCTGCATCCATCGCAGCGCGGTCAAACAGTGATTCTGGTTCAGCTTTAATCACTTTCGGGTCACGAACTGTGCCTTGCTTGGTTACTGTAAACTCAACAATCACATAGCCTTCGATACCACGCGATAAAGCTCGGCGCGGGTAAACAGGCGCTACTTTTACAATCGGTAGGTATTCACCATCGCTTGATTCAAGGGCTAAGCCGCCAGCTAAGTTAACGTCGGCTTCAACACTGGCACCAAAGTCAAAGTTGGCATTACTCGCGTTAGGATCACTGTTTTGCATTTGCGGTGATTCCATTGGTGGAGGTGGCTCTTTTGGCGTTGGTGGCTTTTGCGGTTTACGTTCTTTCTTTTGCACTGTCTCTTCTTTTTTCAGACGAACAAAATCAAGTACGTTTCCTTTTACGGGCTCAGACATGGCCCCTTCACCACCGGTGATCAGTGCCTGCATGCCTAAAAACAGCATAACAGTCACGATACCAGCGATGATTAATGCAACTATATAACGCATTGCTCACATTCCTTATGATGCTTCTTGCGCAGCAATCGACACATCAAATGCGCCTGCAGCACGCGATGCATCCATTACTTTAATAAGTACATCGGTTGTGGCTTTCTTATCAGCTTGAATAACCACGCTACCTTGTGGGTTTTCAGCTTTTAAGCGCTCGATATTTGCTTGAACTGCACGAACATCTACTTGGCGTTTGTTGATCCAAATTTCACCTTTGTCAGAAATAGCAACTAAGATGTTGGCACGCTCTTTTTTCACTGCTGTTGCTGCTTCAGGGCGGTTTACATCAATACCGGCTTCTTTTACGAATGATGCTGTTACGATAAAGAAGATAAGCATGATGAAAACAACGTCTAGCATTGGCGTCATGTTGATTTCTTCAGCGTCGTCTTCTTGAAATAGGTTACCTAGTGGCGCTCTCATTGTTAGTCTCCTAGTGGGTGATGCTCACATCACCCTAAAATTCGTTTAGTGGTCTAAGACCATGTTGTCTTCAAGTAATTGCACTTCGCGTTTTGCACGACGTTGTAAGAACGTTGATGCGAAAACCCCTGAAAGTGCACCCACCATGCCGGCCATTGTTGGAATAGTGGCTTTAGACACCCCTGATGCCATCGAACGTGCACTGCCTGTGCCTGTGATTGCCATTACATCAAATACTTCGATCATGCCAGTTACGGTACCTAACAGACCTAAAAGTGGACATAACGCAACCATTACGTTGATTAGCGCAAGGTTATTATTTAGTTGCATGCCAGCGCGTGAAATCATCGCTTGGCGAATTTGCTCTGCGTTCCAGCTGTTACGCTCTGCTCTATTGCTCCAAGTGCTTTTTACGTCTTTCTTGTAGCGTTTAAAGCCACCAAAGAAGTACATAAAACGCTCAAGTATCAATAACCACATCGCGAAGATGAGGACCCCGATGACCAAGAGAACTTGGCCACCTGTGTCGAGGAAATCACGTAGAGCATTGATTGCATCAATCAATAGCACCATGATTTATGCTCCTTTCTCGCTTCGCTCTGCGATGATACCTGCGCTTTGCTCTTGTAAAATCAACAGCATGTTTTTAGAGCGCGTGTTAAGAAGTGTGTATAAGAATACTGTTGGGATAGCCACAACCAGACCAAGTACCGTTGTTACAAGTGCCTGAGAAATACCACCCGCCATTAGTTTAGGGTCACCTGTACCAAACAAGGTAATTGCTTGGAAGGTGTTAATCATACCGGTTACCGTACCTAGTAGACCAAGTAGTGGTGCTACCACAGAGATAATCTTAATTAGCGTCAGGTTACGAGTAATTTTTGGCATTTCACGAATGATTGCTTCGCTTAATTTAAGCTCAAGCGTGTCGTACGCTACATCTGGGTACTGATCTTTCACTTTCATTACGCGACCAAGAGGGTTGTCATCACGTGCCACTGTGTCTTTAAGTTGACGACGGATTTTGCTACCCATAATCATTAGAGATACAAAACGCTCAAGTGCGATTAGTAAAGCGATTAAGCCAACACCTAAGATGATGTAACCAACCGTACCACCTTGGTGAACTTGCTCTTCAGTATCTGGTGCTTGTACTAAAAGACCTAAGATTGAACCGCCAGTTGGGTCAAGTGCAAACGGTACAACACCTGAGTTTGCTTGTTGTAAATCAGCTGCAGTTGCTGTGTAACGGCTGCTAGGCTGACGCGTAAGCTGGCTGATTGTATTTGTAGCTGGTGTGTACTCTAGGTATTTACCATCTGCGATTAAGTTAAATGCACCAACGCGCACCACTTCTTTTTGTGCTTTGCTGCCACCTTCGACGATAACATCGGTTGTAAAGCGAGATACTTTACCTTGCTCAGTCATTTCGCGCTGTAATTCAAACCATACTTTTTCGATATCATCGATAGAAGCAAGCTTTGACGTTGAACCCATTTTTTGTGCCAGCTCATCCATGAAGTTACTACGACCAGGAAGCTCTGCAGAAACAACTGACGTCATGAATTTATTGCTTGAATCACCCGCTACTTGTTGTAACACACCGAATAGCTCTTTAAGTGAACCCATGCGGTTTGAAAGCGTGTCAGTTAAGTTAGCTAGCTTTACTTCGTTTTCTTCAAATTGAGTCTCTAAACGCTCAGACTCGTTAAGCATTGCAGTACGTTTTGCTTGTGTATCTTTAAGCATTTGTACTTGTTCGTTTTGACGCGCCATGAACTCTTGTTCACGTTGTTTATTTTCAGCGCTTTGCTGTGCTTTACCTTGCTCTAATGTTTTTAGTAATGAGTCTAAATCCATTGGCTCAGCTGCTAGGCTGCTACCAGCAAAACCAAGGCCAGCTGCAAACACGGCCATTTTTGTCATTTTCGTTAATAATTTCATCTCAAACCTCTTATTCAGCAGCGTGGACTGGCAGTGTTAACATATCTGGGGCAAGTTGCTTACGTGCAATGCGTAAACCTTTGTTGATTTGGCTGATTGCAGAATCCGGTAATTCAACAAACGATTTTGTTTCTTTATCCCAGCTACCTGCTTTTTTGCCGTCGCGTGTTAAATAAATAAGTTCTAAACGACCGATGCGTAAGAAATCCACTTCGCGCTCTTGGCCATCTACATTCAGTAATGATGTGTACGCTTCGATAGTGCGACCGTAATCAACTTCTACTTGGTAAGCTTCAAGTAAGCGGCGGAATTTTTCACTTGAAGTAATGTCTGCGCGGTCCATCATTTCTTTTAATGATGCAATACGCTTGCTACGTTCTTCAGTTAAGAAAGGCACGTCTAGTGCAACGAATTGCTCAAGACCTGTGATCATACGCATCATTAACGGCGTAATTTGACGCTCGATAACCGATACCTGATCCATTGACTCGTTTAACGCGTCCATTTCTGCAATTTGGTTATTTAATTGCTTAGTAAGTTGCGCGTTATAAACAGTTAAGCCGTCAATTTCTTTATTAAGGGCTTTGAATTGTTGTAAACGACCTTGCATTGAATCTGCAATCTTGTCGATTTTAGTTTGTGATTGCGCCGCAGATTTGTTTATCTCGCTGCTTTTATCAATTACTTTATCTAGATCGTTTGCATGTACTGCTGCAGATGCCGCTACAATACCTGCTAAAATCAGTGGTTTAACGCCTTTCATCGCATACACCTTTACTCGTTAAGTTAGCTTAATTTGCTAGTTGGGTTGTTTTATTGTGCGAAAGGATAACGATGAAAAATGACAAGCATGTTGCGCAAAAAATACAAAAATATGACAGCTGTAACAATTAGTTTATATTGTGCAAAGATAAGGCAAAAGTTGCAGGGTTTCGGGAACTAAATATGAGATGTTATTTGCTGATAAGTACTTTGCCAGTCTTGATAATTAACAGGGACAGCAGCATATAGCCCTTTATTTTCAAGGACTAAAGACGGAAAGCCTTGAATTGGTAAGCTTCTCGCTTGGTTTATTTCCTCCATAAGTAATGAATTTATTTTTTCACTTTCTATTTCGTGAATAAATGCATTTTTATCTAACCCTATTTGCTCAGCAAGGCTTGCAAGGGTGCTGATGTCAGATGGATTTTGTGCATCTAGGTAGTAGGCTTTTTGAATGGCATAAAGCATCTCTTGCTCTTTATTTTGCTGCCTTGCGACAAGCACTGCACGGCATGCTGGGTAAGTAGAGCGGCGTGGTTGCGCGGTATGCCAAAACTCATGATTAAATGGTGTGCCAAGTTGCTGCTCAATGCGCTGCCATGTTTGCTGTAAAAACTGCTGCATTTCTTTTCGCATTGGCTCATCTGAATCAGGCGCAAGGCCACCCACTTTATATTCAATAGCAAGTTTGTCGCCAATGGCTGCTTGAAGCTTTAACCAAGTTTCTCTGAAGCCCCAGCACCAACTACACATTGGGTCATAAACATAAATTAGCTTTGCCATTTAATAAACCTCACTTAAACCTGACACAACTAGATTGCGCCCTTTTGCTTTGGCCTTATACAAGTTTTCATCAGCATGCTTAATTGCTTTACTAAATTGGCTTCCCCTTTCGAGGCTGGCAATACCAATACTGCAAGTTATAGATATAGATTGCCCAACATCATAGGGGATCTGTTTTTGAGCAACAAAAGCGCGCAACTTTTCAGCTACAGAGTGTGCAATTGTTAGCCCTGTTTTAGGTAGCAAAATAATAAACTCTTCGCCACCATAGCGTGCTTTTATATCGGTTCCTCGCAGTTTATCGTGCAACATAGAAGTAAATGCAATAAGTACTTGATCACCAAAATCATGGCCATAACTATCGTTGAGTGACTTAAAATTATCTAAATCAATTAATAATACCGACATAGGTAAGTAGTTTGCCGCTTCAGCTTCAAGGCGGGGTTGAATATGTTCATAAATATAACGACGATTAGCAAGACCTGTAAGTGGGTCAGTCAATGCATCGCGTTTTTCTATTAAGGTAATACCAGCAATTTTTTGATGGCTTTTTTGTCTAAAGTATTCACTAATCGCAGCGAACAAAATTACTAAACTAAAGGACGCTAAAAAGCGTGAAGTTTCAACTTGCCCATAGTGTGCTTGACCAAAATTAGGGCTAAACAGCAGTGCAACTGCACTAGCATACATAATCCCAACCAACACACTGCCCACTTTTAACCCTAAGGTGACATAAGCCACAATAGGGTAAAACATTAGCCAATATAAAGCGGTATTCTCTTTACCACCGGTGTACACTAAGGCCAGACAAAGCAATAAGATAATAGATAAAATAATGCAGCTAACAGGCACCAGAGCACCTGTGCGAAAGTAATACAGCATGCACAGCACGATGGTTACATCACTCACAACCAACATAATAGTTAATGGTAAAGCGTAAATTTGATAGTTAGATAACACCAAAGAAGTGATTAAAACAATGGCAAAAAAAGCCATGGTAAATAAGGTGAAGGCACGGCGCTGTTTATCCGCCGTGTCGACACTGTTTAAAGTAATGGCATTAAGCCAGTTTTGATCCAAAATTGCAGTCTCTTAACAACTAAACTTTAAATTTGAGCACTAATTTTTCGAGCTCATAAAACTGTGCTTTTAATTTTGTACACTCGTTTAAGGTGTTATTCAGATTGCTCTGGCCTTGATTAGAAAGCTCGCTAATTGAGTGTATGTCACTGTCTAGGCTTTGAATGACTTGGTTTTGCTCAGTCGTGGCATTTGCAACACTGTGGTTCACCTCATCAATTGACTCAATGGCACGAGTTACTTCAGCCATTTTATCGCCTGCTACATGTGCTTGTTCAACACTCTTTTCGCTATCACGAATACTTGCAGTCATTACTTCAACCGCAGACGCAGAGCCTTGTTGTAACTGAGAAATTGTGTCTTCGATTTCTTGCGTTGATTGCTGTGTACGATGCGCAAGTTGGCGTACTTCGTCGGCGACAACCGCAAAGCCTCGACCCGCTTCACCCGCACGGGCAGCTTCAATTGCAGCATTAAGGGCTAGTAAATTAGTTTGCTCACTAACCCCTTTGATCACTTCAAGCACTTGGCCGATGCTTACGGTGTGTGCATCTAAACTATTAATGGTTTTTTGTGCCTGCTCCATATTGCGAGACAAGGCATTAATTGCCGTTAAATTATCAGCTAATGCAGATTGGCTTTGTAATGATTGGCTGTTAGCACTGGTTGCTAACGTTGACGCATTACTTGCACTATTTGAGATTTCTACCGCACTCGATGTCAGTTCATTGATTGCAGTTGCTACGTTATCTGTACGCTTTGTTTGGTCAGCATACATGTCGAGCGTGCCTTGCGTTTGATTAACTAAACTCTCAACTAAGCGCTCAAGCTCAACGGTGGTATTTTTAACTTGCTCGATTGATGTATGAATCTTCTCGATGAACGCATTAAAGTAATGGCTCAACTCACCAAACTCGTCATTATTTTCAACTTCAAGACGACGGGTTAAATCCCCCTCGCCTTGTGCAATATCCTTAATTGCATCGTTCAAGCGCTGCATTGGGCGCATTAAGTAGCGAAGTAAAAACTGCATCATCAGTACAATCGCGACAATACCTAACAGCATATAAATAGCTGCCATATTTCTAAATGAGGCAACCGATGAATAAGCTATTTCTTCGTTAATAACTACACCTAAATACCAATCAACGTTTTGAATACCTTTAACCTTGGTAAACGATACTAATTTGTCTGAGTCATCAATTTGAACTTCAACAAACTCAGATTGAAGCGATAAGTCTTTGCCAAATAAGTCACGCATGTTTTTATCGATAAACTTCGTTTCTGGGTGGCTTAAAATATGTCCTTCGCTATCAAGTAAAAAGCCATAACCAAACCCTAAAAAGTCAATTTCGTTGACGATTTTGGTAATCGTTTTCATGTCGATGTCGGCACCCGCAACACCACTAAACACACCGTTTGCTTGCATTGGCGCTACAGCAGAAATAGTTAGTTCATTGGTAGTTACATCAATATAAGGGGCTGTAAACGCAGTACTGCTTTTATTTTCAACAAGTTTGTACCATGGACGTTTGGTAGCATCGTAATCGGGTGGTAAGACAACCGATTGATCATTCAATACAAAAGTGCCATCAGTGATGCCAATATAGGTATTTTTAAAATCACCTGCTTTGTCGGCTGTGTTTAGTTGTTTAAGTGTTAACTCTTTACTATCACCTAGCTGATAGGTGTCTGCGACAGACGAAACAATCGCTAATTTAGCGTTTAACCAGTTAGCTATATTTTGCGATACTGATTGAGAAATCTCTTGCAGAACAAGCGAAAGTTGTTCCTGTGTTTGACTGCGCATAGAGACGAAATTATTGACGGTAAATAATCCGAGCACAATCACTAAAACCAGTGATGCAGCCGCAGTTACCTTGGTGGTAAATTTCAAAGTGCTTTTGGAGCTTTGCATGACAAACCTATTTGTTATTTTTTTCGTTGTTAGCACTTTTATATTTAACAAATTTAAAGCCATTTGTCTTATAAAATTAAGCTAAAACTAGGAAATCGTTACTTATAATTAAAGTACGCTTTCTTTATAAATCAATTACTTTATTAGCGGCAGCACATTCAACTTCTAAAGCCACATTAATAAAAAGCAGCAAAACACTCTTTGGAACGTTCCTATAAATTACCGCTTTAATCACCCCTGAATACGTATTCATTAAATCATTCTGTCATCTAATTTTGTTGGCTAAAGCAAAAAATGGCACAAAAAAACCCCGCAACTCTGTGCGGGGTTTTTATTAATAGTTATTTTTAGTTGATGCGTTTTTTCCAGCTATCTGCTAAACGTACAACGTTTAAGCCATACCAAGCGATAAAAGCATAACAAATCACAGGTACAAAGAAGCTTTGTTGAATGTTTACTGTATCAGCTACCACACCTTGTACTAATGGTACTAAGGCGCCACCAACGATTGCTAAACATAACCAACCCGAACCTTTACTTGTGAGTGAACCTAGGCCTTCAATAGCAACAGAGAAAATAGTCGGGAACATGATTGAATTAAATAAACCAATCGCAAGTACTGAATAAAGCGCCACATCACCTTCAGTGAATATAGTCACTAACAGCAATACAATAACCATCATGGCATTAAAGAATAACGCTTTTGAAGGCGCAATCTTTTGCAATGCTGCAGAGCCAATGAAACGACCCACCATTGCACCGCCCCAATAATAAGCAATTAGGCTTGCCGCCGCATGCTCTTCAAGGCCAGCAATGTGCGCTTCGCCAAAGTAGTTTACTAAGAAGCTACCAATTGAAACCTCAGCACCGACGTAACAGAAGATACCTACAACACCCATCATTAAATGAGGTGCTTCAGCTAGGCTGTGGCCTTTCGCTTTGCAGTCTTGCTCTTCTGTGTGCTCTGCAATCACGGGTAATTTAAAGAAGGCAAATACTACAGCAATGGTCAGTAGTGCAGCTGCAAGCATGAGGTAAGGCACTTTGACAGATTCAGCGGTGGCCGCGTTTGCAGCTAACGTGCCTGCTGTACCAAAGAATAAAATACCACCCACATATGGACCAACTGTGGTACCGAGTGAGTTAAGTGCTTGAGCTAAATTTAAACGTGACGACGCCGTTTTTTCAGGACCTAACGCCACAACGTACGGGTTAGCAGATACCTGTAATACGGTAATACCTGCCGCTAATACAAATAACGCACCTAAAAATAACCAGTACTCATGTACTACAACCGCTGGGTAAAATAACATACAGCCAATTGATGCTACGACTAAGCCAGTTAGTACACCATTTTTGTAGCCCATTTTTTTAACCAACATACCCGCTGGTAGCGACACAATAAAGTAAGCACCAAAGAAACAAAACTGAACCAGCATTGCTTCTGTGTAGGTTAAATCGAATACCCCTTTTAAGCGCGGGATCAACACGTCATTTAAAACTGTAATAAAACCCCATAAAAAGAACAGGGTTGTCATTGCTGTCAGTGGTAGCAGGTAGTTTTTATTTTGCTGCGAACCATCGGCGACAAACGATTGGTTTGTATTTATTTCACTCACGTGGTTTTCACTCCGTTAACAAGTTACCTTTGATTCTACACATTGAAGTAAAAATAGCACAAAGATTTACTAGGAACGTTCCAAATTTTTTATTTCCTGCTATAGTTGCAAGATGTACACAGATTTATTAATAACGCATGGCCACAGTTAACTTTAAAAGCCCTGATTTTCTTAAGCAGCATATTCAAGATACCCTTGCTTTTTATCACCCCCATTGTGTTGATCATTCAGCCCATGGCTTAGCTGGCTTTTATCAGTTCTTTAAAAATAATGGCGCGATCTACGATAAACACACTCGCCATTTAGTCTCGAGCACCCGCTTTGTTTTTAACTATGCAATGGCGTACATAGAGTTTAAAGAGCCAGAATATTTAAGCCTTACTAAACATGGTTTAGCTCACCTTGAACATGCGCATAAACAAGCATCTGGTGGTTATGCTTGGCTTATTGAGCAAGATGATAACGGCAAAGTAACCGTGTTAGACGACACCAATCATTGCTACGGGCTTGCCTTTGTTATGCTTGCAAACGCAGTAGCCTTAAAAGCAGGGGTAAACGACTGCAAAGATACCCTTTCGCAAGTTTGGGATTTATTAGAGCAGCACTACTTTGAACCCCAGCATAATGCCTATTTAGATGAGCAAAATGCCGATTTTAGCTGTGCAGATGACTATCGCGGCCAAAATGCCAATATGCATTTATGCGAAGCCTTACTGATGTGTTTTGAAGCAACCAACGAGACCCGTTATTTAAAACGTGCTAAACAACTTGCCGAAACTTTCACAGTAAAACTGGCTGCACAGAGCCAACAGTTTGTCTGGGAACACTATTCTAAAAATTGGCAACTCGATTTAGATTACAACAAAGATGACCCGCAGCATTTATTTAGACCTTGGGGATTTCAACCAGGTCATCAAACTGAATGGGCAAAACTGTTACTTATTTTAAACCGTCATATTGATGAACCTTGGCTGGTAACGCGCGCTAAAAGCCTGTTTGATGAAACACTCAGCATCGCGTGGGATCAGCAACATGGGGGCATTTTCTATGGCTTTGCACCAGATAAACAAATTTGTGATAGCGATAAATACTTTTGGGTGCAGGCCGAATCATTAGCCGCAGCAGCCCTACTCGCTGATGCTACAAATGACGAAAGCTATTGGCAATGGTACGAAAAAATTTGGCAGTACAGTTGGCAACATATGGTAGATCACCAATATGGTGCGTGGTATCGCATTTTATCAGCACAAAACCAACCCTACAGTGACGAAAAATCGCCAGCAGGCAAAACCGACTACCATACTATGGGTGCCTGCTACGAAGTATTAAGAACCTTAACCTTGAGGAATGCATAATGAGTTTAGTGTGTTTTGGCGAAGCATTAATCGACTTTTTATCAGATGGTAAACAACCAGAGTCATTTACCAAATACGCAGGTGGCGCACCAGCTAATGTGGCTGTTGCAGCAGCAAAACTAGGCCTAAACACCAGCTTTTGCGGTATGCTAGGCGATGATATGTTCGGTCACTTTATTAAACAAGAGCTTGAGCAGCATGCGGTAAACACTGATTACTGTACATTCACCGATGCGGCTAAAACAGCATTGGCGTTTGTATCACTTGATGAAAATGGCGAACGCTCGTTTAGTTTTTATCGCCCACCAGCTGCCGATTTACTGTATCGAGTGGACGACTTTGAGCATGCAATGTTTGCAAATCACGCCATCATGCATGTATGCAGTAACAGTTTGACTGAGCACAATATCTATCAAACCACGATTTATGGTTTAACGCAGGCGAAAAAAGCTGGTGCAATTTGTAGCTTTGATATGAATCTGCGCGAAAACCTGTGGCCAAGTATGCGCCATACGCTTGATAGAATGTGGCATGTTATTTCTCTGGCAGATATCGTTAAACTCTCATTTGAAGAGCTTGAGTTTTTAAATCAAAGAAGCCATCAAGAAATGCCACTTGAGCATACTATTGATGCCATTTTAAAGGCCGGTGTAACCTGTTTGCTAGTTACCAATGGCGGCGAAGCAATCAGCTTTTATCACGCAGACTTTAAAGGTCAAGTTAGCCCACCAGCTACAAAAGTAGTTGATACCACAGCCGCAGGCGATGCGTTTATTGGCGGCATGCTGTCAAAGGTTGGTCAGCACTGTGAAAACAAACAAAGTTTTAAAGCGTTTTGCCAAACCCCAGCTAACATCGAACAAACCATTGCTTATGCAGCTAAAGCTGGCGCTTTTGCTGTAAGCCGTTATGGTGCATTTGCGTCTTTACCAAGCGCAGCCGATTTAGCCTAGAACTTTGTTTAGGTTGAGTAATAAGCCCAGTATAAAGTAGTTTATGCTGGGCTTCTTCGCTATTGCTCAGTTTTACACTTATCGATAATTGGTAAATACCTAAACACCTTCATGTTTGGATCGATCACCACATGATCCCCCGCTTTTAAAGCAATGCTAATCTCGCCATTTTCAACATAATAAGTTTGCAACGAACCGTTTATTTGCACCGGAACTGGCATAGGGAATGGCTTATCTTGCAAAGAGTTTTTGTTCCATTTCAGTGTTAAGCTGTTAGCTGATTGAATAACATCAAGTTCAGGTAATTGAGCCTGTTTTAAATACACATCAAACAGCCAGCTATAATCTTTCGCCGTTAAGCGGTTAACAATAGCAATAAACTCATCGGTATTTCGATATCGCGGTAAAATTGGGTAAGCTAATTGCTTGGTGTCGTTCACCCCATAAAGCAGCTCACGGGTGGCTTGCCAAAATAACTCATCACCAATTAACCAGCGTAAGGTATGTAAAGTCCAACTGCCTTTGCCATAAATATCAGGGTTGAATGCTTGATCTGAGGTTATGTCGCCATCAAGTACAATGGCTTTACAGTTTTTAAGCCCTAAATACGACTTATACATGCTGTGGTTATAGGCCGCTTCACCGAATTTATACAAGCTATAACTTGGCTGCATGTAACTGCCAAAGCCTTCGTGTAGCCATGCATCGTTGAGTTTTTCATGGGTCATTAAATTACCAAACCACTCATGAGCTAACTCATGCTGTAATAACCAATCATAACCGCCAGCATCACGCTTATATTTTTTACCATAAGCATTGATCGTTTGATGTTCCATACCTAAATGCGGTGTTTCAACAAAGCCCAGTTTGTCACTCCCCCATGGGTAAGGCCCTAAAAAGCGCTCAAAAAACGCGACTTGAGAGCGTAAATCCTGCTCTATTAGCATCGACGCTTGCTGTGTGTGTTTAGCAAGTGCCCAAAATTCAATCGGAACCTCAGTTCCATTAATACTAGTATAACTACGCTCAATACGTTGATACGGGCCTATGTTCAGGGCAATGTTATAGTCGCTTGCAGGCACAGATAGCAGCCAATCAAATTGTTGTTTGTTTGCTCCGACTGGTTTTACGCTTTGCAATACCCCGTTGGTTACTGCACTTAAGCCATTTGGTACCGTGAGCCTTATGCGCATGCTATCGGCTTTGTCAGCAAAATGATCTTTACAAGGCCAGAATAAATCACAGCCTTCGCCCTGCACTGCGGTAGCTATCCACGGCTCGCCGCTTTCTGTTTCAGCAAATACAAACCCGCCATCCCAAGGCGCGTTTTTAGCAATATGGGGGTTGCCCTCATAGGCCACAGCAACACTTACTGTGCTGCCCGCAGGGTATTGCTTACCTAAATCAATGTTTAGCACACCTGCATTGCGGGTATAGTTAAGTGTTTTATCGTCTGAGGTAATTGCAGTGATTAAAAATCGGCTATCAAGTTTTAGTTCAACAAATTGGCTTGCAGATAGCATTTTAAACTGCGTTTTCGACACCCCTTTAATGCGTTTATCATCAGGAAACACTTCAAGTGATAAGTCGTAAAATTGCACATCGCTTTTTAGTGCAACTGCCGATAATGGCTGACCAGTATCACCAACGCTTGGATCAAGTGGCAAAGGTTTAACACTACAGCCAGCTAGAATGGCGGTCATAGCAACGGCTGACACGCTTTTAAATAATTGAGTTACCTGCAAAACATCTACTCCATGTTGTTATTTGTATTATTAAAATATGACATAGGTTAAAAGTTTAAACTGTGCTTTGCGGTGAATAACTTGTTACAAAAATTCAATCCGTTTAATACAGCAACATTGGTCAGAAAACGGCTTTCATGGTATGTTTTCTCCTAATTTTAGAAAAAGGAATTCATCCTATGAATAATAAGCTTCTTGCTGGGGGCGCGATTGCCATTGTTGCAGGTGCGTTGTTGTACTCACAAAATAAAGCCAGTGTTGATGTAGATTTACCTGAGCTTGCCTACGTACCTGCCGATACGGCAGTTTTTTATGGTCAACTTAAACCGTTTCCGTACAGTAAATACTTTGCGCTTATGCCAGATGCAATGAAAGGCACGAGCGATTTAACGCCCATCATTGCTGAGCTTAAAACAGTTGATGATAAGAATGCCCTATTCCTTGCATCACTGATGGAAAAATACCAGCAATCATTGAGCTCTTACGATGCCTTCAAATCGATATGGGGCTTTGGTGATGACTACAAAGGCATGATGTACGCGCAAGGTTTAATGCCGATTCTGCGTTTTCAGGTCGCTGATCAAAGCAGCATTATCAAAAGCATTAAACAATCTGCTGATGAAGCCGGTATTGCTTATACTACAGAAAACCTTGAAGGTGTAAGTTACACGCGCTTTACGATTGAGCTTGAAGGCTTAGATAACTTCAACCTAATTGCATCAACTCACAATAATTGGGCTACCTTAACGCTGACCACTGCCCTTTCTAATGACCAAGACTTACGTATAGCCCTTGGCGTAGAAAAACCGGCTCAATCACTGGCTGAAACTAAAAAACTACCTGAGCTTATTAAAACTTTTTCGCTTGATGGTAACTCGGTTGGCTTTGTTGATCATCAACGTATAGCCAATGCTGTAACAGGCAAAGAAGACTCTCGCTTACACCAGATGCTCAAAGAACTACTTGATAAAGCCCAGCAAGCAAATGCGTTAGCAATGATTTCAACACCTGAGTGTCAAGATGATATAGCAGCCATAGCCGCTAAATGGCCTGCAACAGTATCAGGCACAACAAAAACACGTATTACCGCCGACTACGCCGATTTTGACGTAAAAGCAGTATTGCAAAGCACAGATCAAGACTTACTAAATACCCTTCAAGCCGTGCGTGGTTTTGTACCAAAACATACCACCGGGCTTGACGGGCAAATGATGAGTGTTGCCTATGGTATTGATGTTGCAAAAGTCCTGCCACTTGCCAACACACTAACCGGTGCAATTAAGTCAGCTGAGTTTAACTGTGGGCCAATTGTCGCAGTACAAAATGAAATGCAAGAAGTAAGCACTGCTGGCCTTGCTATGATGTCGGGCTTTGCTAATGGCGTACAAGGTATGAGTGTCAGCGTTCAAGACGCTGCATTTACTATCGATGACTACAACGGCCCACAAATAGACAAGCTTGATGCCATCGTTACCCTATCGGCGACTGATGCCCATGGCTTGTATTCAATTGCGCAAGGTTTTGTACCGCCGCTTGCTAACATAAAACTACCAGCCAATGGTGATGCAGTACTGATCAATGAATACATTCCATCACCTGTGCCACTTAACTTTGATATAAAAATGGCCCTTAAAGGAAATCATATTGTGATTTTCACGGGTGATAAGTCAGCACAAATCGCCGAAACCTTAGAGTCGCAAAGTGTCACTAAAAATGGCTTTGTGAACATGGCATTCGACGTACAAAAAATCTTGTTACCTTTGCTTGATACGATTGCTGCAACGGGTCAATTAAGTGATGAAGAAATGGCTGAGCTTGATTCGCTACGCGACCAACCTGTGGGTGTTTATTTTGCCACAGACATTACCGACAACGGCATTGGCCTTGAAAGTAACGTACAAATTACTAAAAAGTAATTTTGAGTTTGAATCTAAAAAGAGCGCTATTTAGCGCTCTTTTTTTGTTGCCATTTAAGTGAGTTGTTGGTGTCTCGACTATTGCAAATGGTGTCGTTTGAACTCTCAATACCACCGAGCTTTGCAAGTCGGTCGTACAGCACAACATTGCAAGTTGCAGCTAGGTTCATACAGCCTATGGTTGGCACATACACTACTTCATCACACCATTTCAGCACGTCTTTACTAACCGAGCCATCTTCAGGGCCAAACACATAAAATGCGTTTTCAGGGTGCTTAAATTCAGGCAGTGGCGTTGCACCTTCAACAAGCTCAATCACCACCGTTGTGGCACCTTCAGGCTTTGCTTGCTCTAGGCTTTCGACTTGCGTAAGTGGGATATGCTCAAGCACATTTTTGGTATCAGTATGGTACTTATTAGCGCGTAAATAGCGGCTACCAGTAAAAAACACCTGCTTGGCGTTGTAACAACCCGCGGCACGTAATACGCCACCCACATTGGTTGGGCTTTTTGGGTTTAACAAGCCAATGCTTGCTTTAAGGGCGCTCATTAATCAATGTCTCTGGTTGGCCACTCGGCCACGTAAAGGTCAAAGTCATCTAGGTCTACATCACAGTCTTTCACTGTTTTGTCACGCACAGAAATACCTAACTCATGCATTAAATCTTTACTGCCACCGTTCAGTAGCGGGTGCCAAGACGCAAGGCCACGGCCTTCGTAAAGGCGACGGTAGCTACAGCTTTGCGGCATAAAAAAGATATCTTTGAGGTTTTCTTTAGTGAGCTTTACACATGAAGGAACTAAAGTTTGGCGGTTCGCATATTCGCTACACCCACAAGTGTCGTTGTCTAGGTATTGGCAAACGATATTAGTGAAGATCAGTTCTTCACCCTCGCGAAGTTGATCCGTTGCGGTAAATTCATCTTCGTCTTCGCTGTCGATAAATGTGTTTAAACAACATTTACCACAGCCGTCACAAATGGCTTCCCATTCGGGTTGTGACATTTGCTCAAGCGAGCGCTTAAGCCAAAATTGATCTTCTAACATGGTATTACTCAAAGCCCCTAAACAGCGCGCATTCTAGCGTAAAGCCAGCATGCGCGCAAAGGTGCTATTTTTGCTCGTTAACCCAACGCTTAATTTTCTCTTCAAGAATTGGCATCGGTAATGCGCCATCAATCAGAACTTGCGTATGGAAAGCTTTAATGTCGAACTTATCGCCTAGCTCTTTGCTCGCGTAGTCACGTAGTTCTTGAATTTTGAACTGACCTAACTTGTACGACAGCGCTTGGCCCGGCCATGCAATGTAACGCTCAACTTCGGCGATAATGTCGCTTTCGGCCATTGATGAGTTAGCCAACATGTAATCAATACCTTGTTGACGTGTCCAGCCCTTTGCATGAAAACCAGTATCAAGCACTAAGCGCATTGCACGTAATTGCTCATCTGATAAACGGCCGTACCACATGTAAGGGTCGGTAAATAAGCCAAGCTCTTTACCTAAACTTTCTGCATACAATGCCCAACCTTCTGCAAATACCGTGTAGCCACCGAATTTACGAAACAGCGGTAGTCCTTCAATTTCTTGTTGCAAGGCAATTTGAAAGTGGTGACCCGGCGCGGCTTCGTGAATAGACAAGGTTTCAAGTAAAAACTTAGGCTGTGCTTTTAGATTAAAGGTATTGATATAAAAAATACCTGGGCGTGAGCCATCTGGCGCTGGCGACTGGTAAGATGCACCCGCAGCTGATTCAGCGCGGAAATCTTCAACTGCTTTTACAACGTATGGCGCTTTTGGCGCAATATCGAACATTTGCGGCAGCTTAGCATCAATCTTTTCTTTTACTGCTTCGTACGCAGCAATTAGCTCTTCTGGCGTATCGTAGTAAAACTCATCTGAGGTTCTAAGGTGTTCAAAAAACGCTTTTAAATCGCCTTCAAAACCAACAGTCTCTTTGACTTTTTTCATCTCAGATAAAATGCGCGATACTTCGTTTAAACCAATGTCATGAATTTCATCGGCGTTTAGGCTAAGCGTTGTATGCTGTTTAATTTGATACTCATACCATGCTTTACCATTTGGTAGGTCGCTGTAACCAATGCTTTCACGGGCATTTGGAATGTATTCATTCGCTAAAAAGTCAGCCATTTTTTGATACGCAGGCACTAAACGTTCGCTGATCATCGCCGTGTACGCGCTTGTTAGCTGTGCTTTTTGCTCGTCGCTGAAAGATTCAGGTAACTGAGCAATTGGCCCCCAGAATAATGACTCTTCTGGTTTTTCTACAATATGAGTTTGAAATTGCGGTAATAGTTTTTCAGCAAGCGGTTTAGGAAGAACCACTTTGTCTTTCATACCTTGACGCATTGATTGCTCAACACTGTCTAACCACGCGATGAAACCATCAGCACGTTTTTCAAATGCTTGATAATCTTCCACCGTGTTAAAAGGTTGTGCACTTTGCCCAGAGCCTAACGCAGCAAAGGTATTATGTGCCCCGCCCATTTGGTTAATTGGCATTAAGTAACTTGGAAATTGAGCACCTTCAATCGCAAGGTCTAAATCGCGCGCTAGAATTTCGTAGCTCAATAATGACTGACCCTTTAATTGCGCTTTGTCGATATTTGCTAATTTATTTTGGTATTCTTTAACAAAATTAAGCCGCTCGTCGCGGTTGGCTTTACTAATGGGTGCAATAAATTGATCGTTAAATTCGCTACGGCCAATGTAAGTGCCGCTAACAGGGCTAAATTTTAAACCTGCTTCAAAGTAATCTGCTAGTAATAAATCAAGTTGCTCTGTGGCTGACGTTGCGCTTGGTGCTTGTTTGCTTACTGCCTGCGTTGTTTTTTCGTTGCTTGGCGTTGATTCATTACAACCAAGTAATGCAAACATCACTGCCGAACTAAGTAGTGCTAGTTTTACGTTTTTCATTCTTTCCCTGCCCTTATATTAAGTACGCGTAAATTATGAGGGTTTAGTTCCCTATTTAGCAAGTATCGCTGCAACTTATCGCAGTTTATTTACACTTTGTAAGCTGATTGCTAGAGTGGCGGCTCGACTTACCAATTTTGAATAAAAATGAAAAAGACAGCTCTTGCTATTAGCCTAGGCCTAGCTTGCCTAACCTCTTTAAATACCTACGCAACTACCTACTTATCGGCAAAAGCCATGGTAGATGTAAATTCAGGTAAATTGATTAAATCACCACTTATCAGTATAGATAATGGTCAAATTACAGCTGTACAAAGCAATAAACAGCCAAACTTAAAAGACGGCGATAAGCACATTCAATTACCAGAACTGACTTTGCTGCCGGGTTTAATGGATATGCATGTGCATTTAACGAGCGATCCTACCGTGCCGCGCAGTGAGCGAATTGGTCAATCGATTCCGCGTAAAGCAATTAAAGCGGCACACTTTGCCGAAAAAACACTGTATGCAGGTTTTACAACGCTGCGTAACTTAGGCGCAGAAGGCTACAGCGTGATTGCAGTACGCGATGGCATTAATGCAGGCGATATTATTGGCCCGCGTATTTGGGCGGCTGGCCCGTCTTTAGGTGTTACTGGCGGTCACTGTGATAACAACCGTTTACCACCAGAAATGAAATACACCGCCGAAGGTGTTGCTGATGGCCCATGGGCAGTGCGCGCTAAAGTACGGGAAAACATTAAGTACGGTGCTAATGCTATTAAGTTTTGCGCTACAGGCGGGGTATTTTCAAAAGGCACAAAAGTCGGTATTCAACAATATAGCCAAGATGAAATGAGCGCCATTGTTGACGAAGCTCATTTACGTGGCCTAACCGTTGCAGCCCATGCGCACGGTACCAGTGGTATTAAAGCGGCCATTGTTGCCGGTGTAGACAGTGTTGAGCACGTTAGCTTTGTTGATGACGAAGCCATTAAACTTGCGAAAAAACACGGCACTTGGTTCTCAATGGATATTTACAACACTGAGTACACCCTTGCCTTTGGCGAACAAAACGGGGTTGCAGAAGAAAACCTCAATAAAGAACGCCAAGTATCTAAAAAGCAACGCGATAGCTTTAGCCGTGCAGTAAAAGCAGGTGTAAACATGGTATTTGGTACCGATGCAGCGATTTACCCTCATGGCGATAACGCAAAGCAGTTTTCGCGTATGGTTGAATTTGGTATGACACCGCTGCAAGCATTGCAGTCTGCCACCATCAATAGTGCCAAACTACTTAAAGCTGATAATCAACTTGGGCAAATCAAAAGCGGTTTCTTAGCCGATATTATTGCCGTTAAAGGCAACCCGCTTGAAAACATTGCAGTACTTGAAGATGTACAATTTGTAATGAAAGACGGTAAAGTTTTTAAATAAGCGACAATGTTGGCTTTGCACTTGCAAAGCCAACCACACCTCATGTAACCATTTTGAAAACAAATTTACCAACAAAAAACACACCCGTTAAAAAAATGTATCTAGGTTAAAAAAATACTCATAATGGTTAAATAAAACTTGAAATGAAAATGTCTCGCATTATCATTGCCGAAAAATTTCGACAATTACCTATAATCATGACATATAAATATTCAATTTTAGCCCTAGCCTGCTTAAGCGCATTCAATGCAAACGCCAACGATTTAGACTCAGTTGAACGTATTACCGTTTACGACAAACAAAACCGTGTGGTACTTGAATCTGGCCTTGCCACAAAGTCAAATATGACCCTAATGGAAACACCTGCACCTGTTGTAGTTGTTGATCAAGAGCTTATCAACTCGCAAGGCGCAACTAACTTACAAGACTTAGTGCGTAACATCAGTGGTGTAACCCAAGCCGGTAACAACTACGGTATTGGTGATAACTTAGTGATCCGCGGTTTAGGCGCTAACTATACTTACGATGGCATGTATGGCGGTGCAGGCCTAGGTAACACCTTTAACCCTACACGCTCAATGACCAATGTTGAATCTGTAGAAGTACTTAAAGGCCCTGCAACAGGTTTATATGGTATGGGTAGCGCAGGTGGTGTTATCAACCTAATCGAGAAGAAACCACAATTTACTGAAAAACACACGGTAAATGCAGAACTTGGTCAATGGGATAGCTACTCATTAGGCTTTGATAGCACAGCAGCATTAACCGACAACCTTGCTTATCGCGTTAACGCAAAAACCGCTCGCAGCGATGGCTACCGCGACTTAAAAGACGACCGTGATGAAATTTATGGCGCGTTAAAATACGTATTAAGCGACAAACAAGACATCATGATTTCTGCCGCTTATATTAAAGATGCCATTGCCGTTGACTCAATTGGCCACCCTATTCGTATTTTTAACAGCGACTCAGTGAATGGCAAAACCGCAGGTGAAGTAACCGCCGCCGATTTAATTAACGACGCAACTGCACAAGGCCTGCAACTAACCGAACAGCAACGCCAACAATTAGCTGACTCACTGGCAGCAAATGATGGCCTAACACCTTACACTTTTGGTCATAACGGTATCATCTCGCCAATGGCGAATGACAACGAAGGCGAAGAGCTGCGCTTTAAGTTAACCCATAACTACTTTATTACTGATAATTTATTTTTAAATCAGCAACTTCAATACCGTAATTACGAATCGAGCTTTGCCCGCCAAACGGGTGCTTATAACTATGTTTATTGGAACCGTAATGGCGTGATCAATGCCGACCCGCGCGCTCCTTTAGTGGTTGATGACGTACTTTACCCATTTGCAGCGCGTCGCCAAGAATACCGCCAAGTAGAGGCTGACGAAAAATCATGGCAATACTTTGCTGACTTACGTTATGACTTTAGCTTTGCCGGAATCGATAACGAACTACTTGTAAACGCCAACTACGAAGACCGCGATATTCGTTTTAAACAATACTCAATTTACGATGCCGACAAGGTCATTAAAAACAAAGATGGAGAGGTTATTTACCAAGGTCAATTACCTTACATTTTTGATATTCGTAACCCGAACTGGGGCGAAGGCAGCTTTTACGACTACGATCCGCTAAAAACCAGCGATTACAACAAAAAGGTTCAAGCTTGGGGTGTGGGTATTCAACATGTTGCCTATATTCACGACACTTTCACTACCCGTGTAGGCGTTGCCTTTAACCGTATTAAACAAAGCTACGAACACTTTGGTGTTGATGCGCGCTACCGTGCTAGTGCCGCCGAGCCAACGCCAGAAGCAGATACATCAGACAGCGGTATGACCTATAACCTAGGTGCAACTTATAAACTTAGCGATGATATTTCGTTCTTTGTAAACCACTCTAAAGGCCGCACAGCCTACAGCGTACTTGGTAGTGTATCGGGTAACGAAGCAGACCGCGATGACGCCGAGTCAGTCAGTAACGACATTGGTATGCGTGTAAAAGCCTTTGACGATCAACTACTGGCATCACTTGTGGTATTTGATAGTGCCCGTACCAACCTTGAGTATGCCAACCCAGAGTACGAAGCCGGTGTATCTGATGCCTCAGTACCAAAAAGCTTTTACGATGGTGAAGAGCAAACCAAAGGTGTTGAGCTTGATTTAAATGCCGATTTAAACGAGCAGTGGAAACTTAACGTAAACGCGGTGTATCAAGACGCGCGCGATAAGCAAAATCCAAATTCATCAAGCTTTGATTCTCGCCAAAAAGGTGTGCCTTATGTAACAGCAAGCAGCTGGTTAAGCTATGACGCTAAATGGTTTGATTTAGCCGAGCCACTGACAATTAGCGCAGGCGTACAATATGTTGATGACCGCAGCACAAACTCAACCTCGTTTGGTATACCTGATGGCTACGTACCGAGCTACACGGTTTACGACGCCGCCATTCAATACCAAACAGATGATTGGAAACTACAGTTAAACCTAAATAACTTGTTTAACAAAACCTATTACTCAAAAGCAATGTTCTTAGGCGGAATGCCAGGTGAAGAGCGTAATGCTAAATTAACCTTTAGCTACACACTTTAATTGTGAAATAGATAGCAAAAAGTGCGGCTTAGTTAAGCCGCGCTTTTTTGTTTTAGAGCAACGCCCCATTTAAAAATGAATGCGCTTCTTCTACTAATTGGTTTCGTGAATTGGATGTGCCACGTTTAAAATTGCACCGCAAAATTCTATTTGCTATTTTACACGCTCATAAATGGATGATTTAAAGATTTAAGGATGAACCCACTACAACAATACCCTATACCAGATAGACCAAGTAACCCAACCCCTTTAGAAATGGCTATTTATAATTATGAATTACTAGCCAAAAAACACTACGACGATAAACGCCGTAAATCTGCTGCGTCTAAAGAAAAGCTTCAAAGAGATTACGAACACTTACAAAAAGAACGCACACGTTTAGAGTATTTGCTTATCGCACAACAAAGTTTAGAGTCTTACCAAGCTAAAAGTGAAAGTTCTTCTGTTAAGGAGTTAGCAGAAGAAGATCATCACCCAACTGAAAAACTTGCAAAGTTTCTGCGAGCAGCAGGTGAGCCAAAACCAACTTCAAATCATGAAGCTCATCATATTGTATGTGGTAAGGGCCGCTATTTGCAGCGCCTTACCTATGCCGCTCGTTTAAGAATGCACTCATTCGGTATTGGTATTAATGATCCGACGAATGGGGTATGGCTGAGAAACTTTGAAAAAAACAAATCAGATGATTGGGCTACACCTGATACTGTTTCGCACAGAAGGTTACACCGCCATAATTACGAAGTGTGGGTGTCTACTAGTTTAAGAACCAAGGTAAATAAACTTGATTTTATAAATGCATTACGTGGCGTAAAAATAAAAATTAAAAATCATATGATGCCAGCCAACGTTATGTTACCCAAAAATGTTAAGTGGGATGGCAAATCATGAAGCTGTTTTCATTAAAGCCTGTAACTAATTCTTACGACATGATTGAGTGGGATATACTTTCATTCGCAGATAAAATACAACCAATGTTGCCATCTCATCAAGATGCTTGCATGTTCCTTCTAGATATACATATGAATAATGACTCTTTATTGGAGTATTGGCCTGTAGGGTATGAGTTATCTTTTTTACCTGAGTACTTAGAAGATAACCATGATATCAGTATCATGGATGGGTTTATTGCTCTTCGAATGAATGCATATGAAGTTTTAAAAGACTTGTTAACCCCTTTAGGGGAGTTCATTGAAACGAAGGCTGATGGTGAACCAATTGTAATTTTTAACTTGCGTACATTTGGACAAGAAGATGAAGCTAAATGTGAACGTGAATATTTAGATGGTTACCCGCTAGATTATACCAAGATTGCTTTTGTTAATGACGATGTAAAAAATAAGCCTGTCTTTAAAAGCAAGTTTACCGGTGGTTCTCGTTTGTATTGTACAGATGAGTTTAAATCTGCTGTAGAAGCTAATAATTTGACTGGTGTCTTTATTGACGAAGATCTAAATAATATTTTTTCTAGTTAATAATGTTCTTAGGTGGTATGCCAGGAGAAGAGCGTAATGCTAAATTAACATTTAGCTACACACTTTAATTGTGAAATAAAAACAAAAGCGCGGTTTAGTTGGGCCGCGCTTTTTTTGTTTAATGAGAGCGAGTTTGTCTAGTGGCTTGTTTTTGGACAGTTATGAGTTAGAGTCGAAGGTCGACTCTGTATAAAAGAAAGGTCTTGGTAAAGCCGCATTAAGATGTGAGCAACGCTACCGCGAAACTTAACCGAGCCACCGTAAACAAAACCCAAAGATATAATGAAAAATGCCATGCGTTGGGAATAACTCTTTACTGCTTTGTTAACCCTATATTTACTGCCAAGCCACAAAATCAGATATATTGTCAAGACGTTCTACTGCTACAGCTCGACCTAGGCAGCGCGCCCAAAAAGTTTCTCGTTCAACTTGATCCCCTGCACCAGACCACTCAACAACACGTAACGGGATACTCTTTAAGTATGGCTTCAACAACATATTCAAGTGTGTATCAAACCCTGAATACCCAAACAGAATAACTTCCTCTGCCTCGGATAAAGCAAATTGTAAATAGTCCCAATATGTTGAAAGAGCATGGGATGCAGCTATAACTGAAAGCTTATGTTTTACATGAGTTAGTACGATGTGTTTGCTTGGTATATCTCGATCTAAATTAAGCCGTTCTCTAGACAATTTAACAATACTACCTTCATGTTCCATAAACAGAGGTGACCCATGAAGGTGCAAATAATACCCAAAATCATTGTCATACCTACGCTCTAATGCATCAGCTGAGAAGCCTCGGTTAAGCATCCCATCGATAAGGCTGCCGTTATAACCATCTACTAAATCGTTATCGATAAATGAATTGTACAAAAGTTTATCGTAATTTAGTGTTGCGACGTGGGATTTAGTTTCACGAATAAAATCAATTAGGGCGTCTTCAAAGGCTTGAGGCAAAGTACCATTATAATTATGAAGCTTAGTCGCTACTTTATGAATATAAGTCGCGGTTATTTCAGGAAACGACTGACCATCTTCAGTAAGCCAGTGAATATCGCCATCACCGATTAAGTTGAGAGACTTACAGTGTGTTACTGCTTGATGAAGTAAATCAAGCTCATCTTCTCCTTGAGGTGCTCCCGGTCGCCCAAGGCAACGTTCTATCAATTGTTGCTGTTCTAATGTTAAAAAATCTTCACGTTCCCATATATCTTCTAATGCAGCAGTCAAAGAGAAATGAGCAGGATCCAATGACATTCCTAACCCGTTACCAAAAATTACCAATTTCCTAGCCAAAATTTACTCCTAATTTCAGTAATAGGGTTAACGCTCGCTTAAGTGCTGAGCAACGAAATACGATGTTTCTGCACACCATCTTAATCACCAAAATCAAAACATGGTAAAAATGCTACGCGTTGCGAATCCGTCTTAGGCGTTTGATAGCCTGTTGTATGAGTGAGCTGATAACCTACCGCTTTTTAGCACCAATATTTGTTGATACTACGTAAACGTCCCCCCTTAGTTTTGACTTAGAAAGTTCAAAACCCTCAAGGTAAGCAGACAACACAAAAACAGAATGTGGCACCCAATCGCCAATTTCACTCTCTGCCAGATGCTTAATCGTGTAAGAATCTTCACTATGTTTTAAACTTTTGAGTTTGTTTCTGTCAGCGAGCCATTCTCGGCACGGAACTATCATATTTGAAAATCTAACTATGTCTCTTTTAAGGTCATCTAGTGTTTCAGACAAATCTATCTGACCACATTGTTTCCAAAGCTCTTCTATTTCTTGGATATATAGATTATCCATTTAATGAATCCTCCGTTTAATTGCTTTGTTAGCTGAACTATACACCGATCTATCTTTTAGTAGCTTGTTGTACATACCCGAAACTTTGTTGAGGTTTTGGAGCAAACAATTGAGCAATGGTCTCTTCATATTTTAAGCAAATATCGACGCCATAATCAGTCAAACGATAAGTAAAATATTCATTGCCGTTAAAGTCGCTTCCATTTTCTTTTTGGATTAAGCCAACCCTTTGAAGTTTAACCACAGCAAGATTTAGTGTTGGTGCCGGAATATGTTGCGGAATCTTACTTGCTAAGTCCCAGCTTATACAACCCTCTACATCGTTATTATAACTTTCTAACAATGAACCCAAGATAATAAGATCATTTTCTGACACGGTACTTAATATATTATTAACATCAAGTTTCTGAACTTTGGCAGTATTAATTTCTTTGAATACACCTTTATTATTCATTTCTCTTTTGATTTGAGTTGAAGCATAGGTTAATGATGATGTTAAGTTATCATCGGAACGATTGGAATCATAATCTGTTGGAGTTATACCAAGTAAATCACTTGGGAAATGTAACTCTACATCTCGAGGCTTTATAATAAAGCATCTTTCTTTACCGATAGACCCAATAAATAAACCAAGCTCAAAGAGTACGTTATCTCGAACAACATACTGTTCTCTCGAACGCATAATAGTTAAGTCATCAGGAGAAAATATAAAAGCTGAAAAATCAACTGATTTAGATTTTAAAATAAGATCATCTAACGTATTACTTGATAAGTTAAATGTACCACTACGCCATATAGTAACTTCAGCATCAAATTCTAAATTTTCAGCTATTGCGTCAGCTATAGGTAAACTCTCTACAGAAGAGCCTATAAATATTCTCGGTTTACTCATTTGTGACCAAATCTCCATGTACAGCTAACGCCCAACTTATAGGCAAAAATAACTAGGCTATGATGACAAGCGCAGCGAGGACAGCCTAGCTATTTTTACCCAAGTGAGCGAAGCGAACGACTACAGTTGCTTGTTATGTGTTTTAAACTCATGAGCAACTGTTTTATTATAATTCCCAGCCGCCGTGGATTTTATCAACTCTCTATACATGTGACCGTATGGGGAGCAATACCTTGATACGATAGGCCGCCTCGCTCCCTCCATAGCAAGACCTTTATGATCCAAAGACACTTCAAATATATGATTATCTTTAATAGCATTGTGGTCGAATTTAACTTTTGCATTGGGGTTGTGAAAGACATAAAAGCCATCAAGCAAATGTTCAGGGTGGTCAATATCTACCTCATGAATTTTATAGTGTGGGGGCTCATAATCATACCTAACGTTGATAACATGAGCCATGTCACTTTGAATTGACTTACTGAGTGATGATAGCTTCCCTAAGGTTAGGGTATTGGTAAATATAATGGCAGATACTTCTTTGAATTTTTCTTCATTAAATATACCTAAATTAATCTCCGCGTTAGTTCCAGGCTTATTTATTGATGTTCTTTTTTTGTAAGTATTATTATCTGGTGAGTAATACAACCCATATAACAAAGCCAGCATAGAATAAATATATTCTTTACCATAATTAATTTGGTCATACGAAGATAGGGCGATTAGGTAAGGCTTATCAACTTCAACCCAATCACACTCTTTATAACCTTTTATCCATTTTTCTTTTTTATTAGTGTAACCAGTATATTTTTCTAGCTTAGTTGTAATTGAGTTTGAGTGTCTAACTATTGCCTCATCTATTAACTCTGAGAACTCTATGTCATTTTTTATTGGCGAAAGCATACTAAGCAGATCATCGGGTGTTCGCTCAGACTCAGGTTTTCCGCCTTTTTTAATTTCAGAAACAACTGCCTCCACATAAAAACCATTTTCGCCATCGATAATAAAATCTGGTCTATTTTTCGTTTCATTCAAACTAAGACCTAACTCTTTAAATACCGCATGAAGATAAAACTCCCAAAGAGATGAATGAAAAGTCTTTTGAAACTCTTTTACGATTTTGTTGTCTCGATCATGAAAATCTTTAGTCCAGCTCTCGATTATTGACTTTGCTCCGAAATAATAAGGCTCATTTCTGAGTAGATTAAATTTAGGATGAAGTTCATCTTCTGAAACTTCGATTATATTTTTAAAAACATCCATTCTATTCCCTTCTAGATGGCAATGACCTCGGACACATAACATTTTGGTATTTATGCAACACGAAGTTTGTGTCACATAATCGCTTGTTGGACTGAGCCGCTACCTGCTCGGTGTGTTAGAGTTGGTGTTGTTTATGCTGTGGGAATTTGATTTTAGTGGCTTTAGCTTAGCTATTATTTCAGCATTCCCTGCATCGCTCAGCGTATATTCAGTTTTCATTACACCTAACTTTAGCTAGATATGCAATTTTATTTTAACCATTATGTAAATATTAGTTCGAAGTTAAACAAGTTAACTTATTGATCCTATGAGTAATATTTCTGTCAGATTCAATTGATTACTCAACCAAACCTGACAGCGTTAACTGACTCAGCTTAAAGCGTCATTACGATTCGGCCTGTGATATCGCCTTTTAACATGTCGTCAAATATATCGTTGATATCTTCTAGGCGTTTTTCTTCAATAATGGCTTTAACTTTCCCTTTTGCTGCAAAGTCGAGGCATTCTTGTAAGTCTTTACGGGTACCAACGATTGAGCCTACAACAGACACACCATTTAATACAGTATCGAAAATTGGCAATGGCATATCTTCGGGTGGTAAACCTACAAGCACGCATTTACCGCCACGGCGCACGCTTTTATAAGCTTGCTCAAAACCAGGTTTTGATACGGCCGTACACACAACACCATGTGCCCCACCCACTTGTTCAAAAATGGTTTCTGAAGGCACTTGCTTCATAAAATCTATGGTGATGTCTGCGCCAAGCTCTTTGGCTAGTGCCAACTTGCTCTCGCCGGTATCAACGGCAATTACATTAAAGCCCATTGCTTTTGCGTATTGCACTGCTAAGTGCCCAAGGCCTCCAACACCAACAATTGCAACCCAGTCGCCCGCTTTGGCATCAGTCACTTTAAGCGCTTTATAGGTTGTAACCCCCGCACAAAATAGTGGTGCGGCTTCTGCAAAGCCTAATCCTTCAGGAATTTTAACCACGTAATCACCATGGGCTACACAGTACTCGGCGTAACCACCATCGACTGAATAACCTGTGTTGTGCTGCTCAAGGCATAAAGTTTCTTTACCTTCTAAACAAAACTCACAATGACCACAGGCGCTGTATAACCAAGGAACACCAACACGATCTCCCATTGATAAGTGTTTAATGTTTGCGCCTACTTTTTCGATAGTACCTACCCCTTCATGGCCCGGTACTAATGGCATTTTAGGTTTGACTGGCCAATCTCCATGACAAGCATGTAAATCTGTGTGACACACTCCACACGCGGCAATTTTAACTAGCACATCGTTAATTCCCACCTCAGGGCATGGGATATCTTCGATTGTTAATTTACCTTTGTACTCTTTATTTACTGCAGCTTTCATAACGTTCCTCCATGGTATTATTGGATTTCAGCCTATACGATAAACTTATTAACTGTCACTATTATTGATCCACATCAAATAGCTAATCACTGCGGCAATTAATTAAACTACACTTTAAATTCAATAACTTAAAACTAAATAATGGCGTATCTACACTTTAGTAGTAGCAGATTGCATAGTGGCTATTTCTTTTAGTTATACCCCGAGCGTGCTAGCATTTAATTTCTGAAATTTTTGAATACTAAAAATTATGAGCCTATCTGAAAAAAACTTAGCTTTTGTTATGCACTGCGGTGAAATGGGTAGCCGTTGGGGCTTTAACCGCACCATTGGTCAAATGTGTGGATTATTAACCATTACTAAAGAGCCAATGACCGCCAATGAAATTGCCGATACCTTAAGTATCTCGCGCGGAAACGTAAGTATGGGTATTAAAGAGCTACAGTCTTGGCGCTTAATTAAAGTGCATCATATTCCGGGTGACCGTAAAGAATACTACGGCCCTGCTGGCAGCATTTGGGATATGGCCAACCGCGTATTCGAAGAGCGTAAAAAGCGCGAGATAGACCCTACCCTTAGCCTGCTTCGCGATAACATTTTAGAAGAAGCCCACAATGATGATGAACGCTTTGCTCAGCAGCAAATGCAAGAAATTCACGACCTACTTGAAACCGTAACCAAATGGTCAGCAGAGCTACAACGCTTAAGCCCTGAACAACTTCAAAGCCTAATGAAACTAGGCTCTGGCATTGGTAAAGTGCTTGATTTTAAAGATAAGATTTTGAAAAAACCGGGGAAAGGGGATTAAGTTAGCGAGTTGCTAAGGGAAAGTTTGTAGGAGGCGTTTCAACGCCGAACATCTAAAGTTCACGGCTGAAGCCGTTCCTACAAAAAATGTTCAAGATTGTGTCGCCATAAATAACGACCTACACCAATCCCCCTCGGTGTAGGAGGCGTTTTAACGCCGAACATGTAGCTAAAAATAAGGATAGTCATGTGAACAAGCTTCTTTTGATAATCAGTATTGTATTAATTTTGGCAGGCATACTTCTGTTCTTATATGACTTTTTACCTGTCGGAGTTGCTAACAAAGAAGACTCTTATATAAAAATAGTGTCGAGTGATACCTTTTCGATTTTAAACTATAGACTGCATTTATTGATTACGGGTGTTGGGCTCTTAATACTATACAAACTTAAATTATTTTAGCTTTTAAAAGGTCACTATGACTGCCAAACCAATTTTAGAAAAACACTTTTATCATGATGGCAGAGGACCTGAACTACAGAAGGTTATTTGGCAAAGAAATGGTAAAGACCTTTTAGGCTTTGAGTACTTCAATCCCGATGATGAATATTCATTAGCTAACCTTAAGCATATAAAATTAGATAACGTAAAAGCATATTCAATGGCAACGGATGATGTTCATGACTGTATTCTAGCGAATACAAAGTGTGTGGCGGCCATATTTGAAGTGCTTAATTCGAATTGGCTACTATCATTCAATCAAGACGAAATCGCTGGGTGTAAGCATTTTCAAATAATGTTTTATGATGAGATTTATGACGTTGTTTGTAAAAGTGTAATCACAGGAAAAGGAAACCTGGCGTTTTAACCCTGATAAGTTTGTAAGTTTGTAGGAGATGTATGGACTCCTCCCCCAAATAGGGTGAGTACGGTATAAAGAGATTGGACAATTACTTTTACCAATAAGGAATCCATACATGTCAAAA
>NZ_JACSOG010000038.1:0-37459 GCF_014349195.1 Pseudoalteromonas sp. BZK2
TCCTCATTATGAGCCCGCATATAAGCACGCAGTCTGACAAAATTAACGAAGGGTATTGTGCAATAGGAGGAGTCCATATAAGGCACTTCAGTGCCGAATTAATAAAGCAAAACATTCATGGCTAAAGCCATTCCTACAAGTACACTTTGCCTAGAGCCTAGAGCCTAGAGCCTAGAGCCTAGAGCCTAGAGCCTAGAGCCTAGAGCCTCCGGCAGAGGGAGACGCAGCACCAAATACTTTCCACCGCGCGGCTGATCGCTGACGGCTGAAAGCTGATAGCTCTGTGTTGGGTTTCGCTGTGCTCTACCCAACCTACGCCAGACCCTCAAACTTTCCCCTTTCTAACTTGCAACTTTACTATCGCAAACTTGCTTCCCCTACGTTGTTATGCGATAAAGCGTTTTATATTTGTAATACAATTAAGGTTTACTGTGTCTCGTAAGAAAACGACCAAGTCAAAAGGTTCTTCAGGTTTAAATCGTAAAAATAGTGAAGCATTTATTGCTAAGTTCTCATCGCATCCAGATACACATCTATGTCCGTCGGGGTTAATGTATAAAGTGATTGATGATGTTGCAGGAGAATGCATATCAGAGTTTGATACAGTGGTTATTAATCAACGTATTATGCTTGCTGATGGCAATGTGATTGCCGACAGTTATAAAGCGGGTATGCCTGAGGTGTTCGCTTTATCTGAAGCTATAGAAGGGTTAAGAGAAGGTTTGCTATTAATGAATATTGGCTCTCGTTATGAATTTGTGATCCCTCCAGAGCTTGCTTGGGGTAAAAAAGGTAACGGTGGCAAAATTGGCGCAAATGCAGTGCTGCATTTTGATGTTCGTTTAATGCGTTTAGCTTAACTCTCTGAGTATAACAGCCTTAGCATAAGTCGACAGAGTATTTAAAACGCGTTAACGTTCACTATTGGTATACTGAGGAACATTATGGACGCATTTACTTCACGAGTTTACTTTCTTCGCCATGGCGAAATCGCTACGCCTGGAATTCTTTCTGGGCAAATCGATGTCGATTTATCAGAGCTTGGTCTTAAACAAATGCGCCAAGCTTCTGCTGAGCTCATAAATTTAAATGCCATATATAGCTCTCCATTAAAGCGTTGCTCAGTCCACGCTGATTATTTAGCAAATCAACACTCGCTGCATGTACAGTATTATAACGCTCTGAAAGAGTTTAATTTTGGTGATTGGGATGGCCAAGATTATCAACAGCTTTGGCAGCAAACGAGTAAGCCTCATATTGGTGACTTTTGGCAGCACCCTTGGCAAGTAAATGTACCTAATGGTGAATCTATGGCAGACTTTTACGCTCGGGTAGAGGCATGGTGGCAAACATTTTTACAATCACTATGTGAATCTAAGCATGAACAGTCATTGGTAATTAGCCATGCTGGGGTGATTAAACAAATTCTCGCTATTGTTTGTCAGATGCCAAAACAATCAGCCACTCATTTAAATGTTTTTCATCTTCCTTATGCAGGGCTTATTACACTCGATGTATATATAGATGAACAAGGACAAGCTTGGCCTAAAATTGTTTTTTAGCCATCTAGAGCGATATTCATTGAATTATTTACTTAGCCCGCCATAATACTCATATGCTATGGAATGGAGTGAAATTCTCCAGCTGTTCCCGCAACTGTAATCCATCTAAATAATGGTCAGCCAGATACTTAGCACTAACAACTAATCATCGAGCGGGTCAACTCACATCATTTTCTGGTACTTACCAGTGCTTTCTTGTGCGTTGCGATTGCTCGTCAAGAGAGAATAAGCTTGCAACAAAATAGCCATAGCGCTGCACCATTAATATCAGTGTCTGATTTAAGTTGGGGTACTGCGAATAAAACCATACTTGAATCAATTAACCTTGAGTTAAAAGCTGGGCAGTTTATCGGTCTACTTGGCCCTAATGGGGCTGGTAAATCAAGTCTGCTACGTTGTCTTTATCGTTACTTGAAACCTCAGCAAGGGGCTGTGCTGCTAAGCGGTCAAGATATCTGGCAAATCAGTGCTGATGAATTTGCAAAGCAGGTTGCTGTGGTTTTACAAGAGTCTCCATCGCAGTTTAATTTGTCTTTGTTCGATGTAGTGAGTTTAGGCTTAACACCTCACAAGCGACTTTTCAGCACCACGTCTGCCAAGGATAAGCAGCTAATATTTCAAGCGATTGAGCAGGTTGGTTTATCTCATCATAGTGGACAAGGATTTGATTCGCTCTCAGGTGGCGAGAAGCAAAGAGCGCTCATTGCACGCTCTATCGTACAGCAACCTAAGTTGCTCATCATGGATGAGCCTACCAGTCACCTTGATGTTAAATACCAAATTCAAATAATGGAGTTAGCAAAGTCCCTTGATGTGACTGTTCTTGCTTCTTTCCATGATTTAAATCTCGCAGCGAGTTTATGTGATGAATTATTGGTGATTGATGAAGGGCGTTTGGTTTGTCAGGGGCAACCAAAAGCGGTACTTACTGAGCAGCTGTTGAGTGATGTATTTGGTGTCTGCGCAGCGGTATCTGCTCACCCGCAATCAAGTACTGATAAGTTTATTCCGCACATCACTTATTTTTATGGCTATCAGACACAGGAGCATCAAAATGACTGATGCAATGCGTTTAAGTATCTGTGTTGTCGTAGGGCTTATTAGTTGTTTTTTAGCATTGAGCTTTGGTGCTGCAAATACGCCACTGAGTGATGTTTTTAATGGTTTGTTTAGCCAAGGTAGCGATGAATTTGTGCAGCGTATTATTTGGCAGTTACGTATGCCCAGAACAATGCTGGCATTTTTAGCAGGTTCTGGGCTGGCTCTTGCAGGATTAATTTTGCAGACCGTAACCCGAAACCCACTTGCTGACCCTTATTTGTTTGGTATTTCTTCTGGGGCTTCATTTGGTGTGGTGTGTTTTATAGCCCTAACAGGTGTGAGTTTTGGCTTTAGTATGTCAGTTGCTGCATTTGCCGGAAGCTTACTTTCTATGCTGTTGCTTATTGCTATTGCAGGGCGTCGCCATGTTGGCCAAGTTGAAGCCATGTTACTCGCTGGTGTTGCTTTATCTTTTTTATTTAGTGCTCTGACTAGTCTGCTGCTTTATTTTAGCGATCCGCAAGCCATCACCGCCATTTTGTTTTGGACGATGGGCAGTTTTTCTCGTGCCCAGTGGGACACTCTTTGGCTGCCATTTGCCGTTATTATTGCCTGTATGACGCTGATGATTGCATTTCGTCGTCAGCTTAATGCAATGCTGCTTGGTGATGAAAGTGCTGCAACCTTGGGGATTCATGTACAACGCTTTCGGATCATGATGCTACTGCTAAGTTCATTAATAACAGCGGTGCTTGTTGCTATGTGTGGTGGCGTTGGTTTTGTCGGCCTGATGATCCCACATATTGTGCGCTACTTTTCGCCGCAAGGCAGCAGCCATAACTTAGTTATGACATCCTTGGTAGGTGGCATTTTTATGGTGTGGGTCGATGTGTTATGCCGAACCCTATTGAATAACCAAGAACTACCTGTTGGTGTGATCACAGCCGCTATCGGTAGTGTGTTCTTTTTATTCTTACTTTATTTTCGTAAACAGAGCAGGTAGCTAATGTTTAATATCATGCCTATTGATCAGCAATTTTCAGCTGTAATTCAACAAAAAATAGACCTTAAAACAAAGCCGCTAGGCGCTTTAGGTCAGCTTGAAAGTTGTGCCAAACAATTAACGCTTATTTTTTCAAAGCAGCTTGATAGTGAGCAGGCGCTAGTTGCCTTTAAACCGGTTATTTCAAACCCTTCTCTAGTTGTATTTGCAGGCGATCATGGTGTGGCAAGCCAAGGCGTGTCAATTGCTCCTAGCAGCGTTACATCACAAATGGTGGCAAACTTTGCAGCAGGAGGCGCAGCGATTAACGTGTTTTGTCGTCAGTTGGGCTGGCAGCTGGAAGTTGTGGATGCAGGAACTCTCAATACTTCACACGATAAAAGTGTGCATAACCAGCGTTTAGGTGACATCACTGCACCACTGAATACTGAAATGGCCATGTCACTTAGCCAGGTTGAAAAAGGGTTTGAATTAGCCAAACAGCGAGTTCATTCACTCTATGAGCAAGGTTGTAATACCATCGCCTTTGGTGAGATGGGTATTGGCAATACCACAAGTGCTGCGGCATTAATGGCTGCCTTGTTGTCGTTACCTGCCAGCCAATGTGTTGGTAAAGGCACAGGTGTGAGTGACGAGGTTGTTGCTAAAAAAATCAAGGTTGTCGAGCAAGCCCTTCAATTACATAAAGCTCACTTTGATGAGCCACTAATGACGCTCGCTGCATTAGGCGGTTTTGAAATTGTACAGATCACCGGTGCCATTTTAGCTGCTGCCGAGCTTGGTATAGCGGTGATCGTGGATGGCTTTATTTGTACCGCAGCGGCGCTTGTTGCAACTCGCATTAATGCAAACGCTCGCGATTACATGTTATTTGCTCATGCCTCAGATGAGCAAGGGCATAAAGCAATGCTCAATGCCTTGCACGCATCGCCTTTATTGCAGCTTGATTTAAGATTAGGAGAGGGCACCGGGGCTGCGCTTGCCTTACCTTTACTGCAAGCATCTTTGGCATTTTACAATGACATGGCAAGTTTTGCCGATGCCAATGTTGAGCAAGTTGTCTGATATGAGCGCTGAACAACACACTTCTGACTCTACCCCAAGTCAGCTTCAACTATTTTTACTGGCGCTTAGTTTTTTAACGCGGATACCCGTTAAATTAAACTTTGCAGTATCGAGTCAGGCACTCAATCAGGCCAGCCGCTATTTTGCATTGGTCGGTGTAATATTAGGTGTACTTTTAGCGCTGAGCTTTTTACTGCTAAGTTGGTTATTCCCTGCAGCCATTGCAGTCGCGTTAGTTATGGCGTTTAGCTTGATAATCACAGGGGCATTCCATGAAGATGGCCTTGCAGATGTCTGGGATGGCTTTGGTGGTGGTTGGCAAGTAGCAGATAAGCTGAGCATTATGAAAGATAGTCGCTTAGGTACCTATGGTGCTGCGGCGCTTGTGATGGCCTTATTAATTAAGTACCAAACACTCGTCGCACTTAGTGAAGTAACCAGTACTGTGATTATTGCACTTGTTTTAGGGCAAAGCTTAAGTCGGGTTGTCGCAACAAGTTTAATTGCAGACATGGACTATGTAAGTCAGGACGCCACATCTAAAGTAAAACCCATTGCGATGCATTTAAGCACGCAGAGTTATCAAATACTGCTAGCAACTGGCGGTGCGGTGTTAGCAATTGCATGGTTGTTTTTTGGCTTCACTCTAGGGCAATTATTAATACTCATCAGTGTGCTTTGTGTTACTCGCTTACTATTAAAGCGCTGGTTTGAAAAACAGTTATCTGGCTACACCGGCGATTGCTTAGGGGCAGCCCAGCAAGTGACAGAGCTTGTTACCTACCTTTGCTTGTTGAGCTTATTATGAGCCAGCAACATACTTTAATTTTAGGCGGTGCTCGCAGCGGTAAAAGCCGTTTTGCAGAGCAGCAGGCAATAAGTTCAAACAAGCCGCTTATCTACATTGCCACAGCCAATGCGGGTGATGAAGAAATGACAGCCCGAATTAATAGGCATCAAGCAGAGCGCGCTAAGCATTGGCAGCTTGTTGAAGAGCCTTTGTATTTGGCTAAAGCACTACAACAATATAGCCATGCTGCAAACTGTATTTTAGTGGACTGTTTAACGCTGTGGTTGAGTAATTGCCTATGCCTGCAGGGTGAAGCATTTTGGCTTGAGCAAAAAGCGGCCTTACTCGATGTGCTATCGCAATTGCCGGGTGAGGTGATTTTTGTCAGTAATGAAGTGGGTCATGGTATTGTGCCGCTCGGTGAATTAAGCCGTCAGTTTGTTGATCATTCAGGTTGGTTGCATCAAGCCTTAGCACAGCAAGTTGCACGTGTTGAGTTTGTGATTGCAGGTCTTGCACAAACCTTAAAAAGAGAACAATGATGAAAACATTAATGGTGCAAGGCACGACCTCAGATGCAGGTAAAAGTACTCTTGTAGCAGCACTTTGCCGGATCTTTGCTAATCGAGGCATTAAGGTTGCGCCTTTTAAGCCACAAAATATGGCGTTAAATAGCGCCGTAACCGAAGATGGTGGCGAAATAGGTCGCGCACAAGCTTTGCAAGCTGTAGCGGCAAAAGTCCCCGCAGAAGTCGATTTTAACCCTATCTTATTAAAACCTAACAGCGATACCGGGGCGCAGGTAATCGTCCATGGTAAAGCGCTGTCGAATATGGAAGCGGGCAGTTATCACGACTACAAAAAAGTGGCGATGGATGCAGTTCTTACTTCGCAGCAGCGTTTAAGTGAACGTTTTGAATTACTGGTTGTTGAAGGTGCAGGGAGCCCAGCAGAAATTAACCTGCGCGAAAACGACATTGCTAATATGGGTTACGCTGAGGCGGTTGATTGCCCGGTGATCATCATTGCCGATATCGATAAAGGCGGCGTGTTTGCTCATTTAGTCGGAACGTTAGCCTTGTTGTCTGAGTCGGAGCAAGCGCGCGTTAAAGGCTTTGTGATTAACCGTTTTCGTGGTGATATTGCGTTATTGCAAGGAGGCCTTGATTGGTTAGAGCAATACACCAATAAGCCAGTGCTTGGGGTGTTACCTTATTTACATGACTTAGCACTCGATGCAGAAGATGCCGTTGCTATAACTAATCAGGTAGATAAACCGCAATTACGCATAGCTGTGCTGCTACTTCCTCATATCAGTAATCACACAGACTTCGATGCACTGCGATTACAACCAGAAATTGATTTACAGTATGTACGTCATACCCAGGCTATTCCAAGTGTTGATCTGATTATTATTCCGGGCAGTAAAAATGTACTGAGCGATTTAGCGTTTTTAAAAAATGAAGGTTGGCATAAACAAATAACACGTCACCTGCGTTATGGCGGTAAAGTGCTGGGAGTATGTGGTGGGCTGCAGATGCTAGGCAACTACCTTGCTGATCCACATGCTGTGGAATCTAATTTAGGCAGTTCAAAAGGGCTTGGGCTTGCTGACTTTGAAACGCAATTAGGGCAACAAAAAGTACTAAGCCAAGTCTCTGGTACTCTTCATTTAAACAATAGCGATAAAGCAATATCTGGTTATGAAATTCACGCCGGAATCAGCCAAGGGCCGGCACTTGAAAAGCCATTTTTGAGCTTTAATGATCACCCAAGTGGATTCAAAGTAGATGGTTTTATTAGTGATGATAACCAAGTCGCAGGTACTTACTTACATGGCCTGTTCGATACCCCTGAGGGCGTATCTGAGCTAATAACTTGGCTTGCACCATATAGCCAAATTAAGCCAATTGATATTAACTTAAACCGTGAACAGCAGTTAAGCCGTTTAGCTAGTGTAGTAGCAGAGAATCTCGATATTGAACAAATCATCAATATTTATGAGAACTTCAATTTAGAGATATAAGGAACAACAATGAGCGAACAGAATCAAGATAAGCACCAACAACGCCAGCAAAAAGTAAAAGAAAAAGTCGACGAACGGATTGCTGCT
This sequence comes from Pseudoalteromonas sp. BZK2, assembly GCF_014349195.1. Taxonomy (NCBI): domain Bacteria; kingdom Pseudomonadati; phylum Pseudomonadota; class Gammaproteobacteria; order Alteromonadales; family Pseudoalteromonadaceae; genus Pseudoalteromonas; species Pseudoalteromonas sp. BZK2. The sequence continues at coordinate 7,575 of NZ_JACSOG010000038.1, forward strand.
GCACAAAAAGAGCAAGGTATTTTTCAGGTTATAACTGGCAACGGTAAGGGGAAATCGACTTCTGGGTTTGGTACTGTTGCACGTGCGGTAGGTCACGGAATGAAAGCCGCTGTGTGTCAGTTTATTAAAGGCACTTGGGAGTGCGGTGAACGTAATCTACTCGAAAAAGCAGGGGTTGAATTTGTTATTATGAACACCGGTTTTACTTGGGAAACACAAAACAAAGAGTCAGATACTGCTGCTGCGCAAGTGACATGGCAAGAAGCAAAAAGAATGCTGAAAGATGAGTCGATTAACCTCGTTATGCTAGACGAAATAACCTATATGATCACCTACGGCTATATTGATTTAGACGAAGTGCTAGAAGCCGTTAGCTCTCGCCCTGCTATGCAATCAGTGATTATTACAGGTCGTGGTGCGCACCGTAAACTAACCGACTTAGCTGATACAGTCAGTGAAGTCAGAAACGTAAAACACGCTTTTGATGCAGGAATAAAAGCACAAAAAGGGTTCGATTATTAACATGAGAACCATTAAGTTTGCACTCGTAAGTGTTTTATTTTATTTACCAACATTGGCTCAGGCTAATGAAATAAAAGAGCCTCAACGTATTGTTGCCTTAGCCCCACATATCGTTGAAAACCTGTTTGCGATTGGTGCTGGAGAGCGCATTGTGGGTACTGTTGACTATGCAGACTTTCCTCAGCAAGCGAATGATATCGAACGGGTAGGTGGCTATTACGGAATTAACATGGAAAAGCTGTTGTCGTTAAAACCAGACCTAGTTCTGGCTTGGAAAACGGGTAACAAAGCTGAAGATCTCGCTTACATTGAAAAGTTAGGTATTCCGGTAGCGTACAGCAATCCAAATCAGGTTGATAATGTGGCAGATGAACTACGTAAACTAGGCACGCTTACGCATTTGCAAACCAAGGCAAATAAAGTAGCCAAACAGTTTGAAACTAAACTCAACGCTATTCGCAGAGCGCAAGAAGGCAAACCGAAAGTGTCGGTGTTTTATCAATTATGGCCTGAGCCAATGATGACAGTTGGCGGAAATACTTGGATCAATCAGCTATTAACTATTTGTCATGCGGATAATGTGTTTGCTAATAGTGATACAGACTACCCGCGCATTAGTATTGAAAATGTATTGGTTGCCAATCCAGAGGTCGTGATTATTCCAGATGAAAAATCGAAAAAGCCTCAGCCTAAAATTGATTGGCGACAATGGCCTGAATTACCAGCGGTGCAGCATAACCAGTTTATTAGTGTAAACGCAGACTTATTGCACCGTTTTACAATCCGTATGCTTGATGGTTTGACCGACATGTGTGGTAAAATAGACGTTTCTCGTCAGCAAATACAGGCTTCAAAATGAACGATTGGCAAACATTTCTAGATACTGAGCTTGCTAAGCCCTACATGCAAGAAACCTTACAATATGTGGCCGATAGACGCGCAGCAGGCGTTACCGTTTATCCCAAAGACGAACAGGTATTCTCAGCTTTTGATGCTACCCCTTTGAATGAAGTTAAGGTGGTTATTTTAGGGCAAGATCCTTACCACGGAGAAGGGCAAGCCCATGGTTTGTGCTTTTCGCTATTACCAGAAGTTAAAAAGCTGCCCCCGTCTTTGAAAAATATGTACAAAGAGTTGGCTACTGATATAGAAGGTTTTGAGATACCTCATCATGGCTATTTGCAAAGCTGGGCCGAACAAGGCGTGTTCTTACTCAACACAGTATTAACGGTTGAGCAAGGGCAAGCTCATTCTCATAAGCATCTTGGCTGGGAAAAGTTTACTGATGCAGTAATTGCGCTTATCAATCAGCACTGTGACGGTGTGGTGTTTGTGTTATGGGGCGCACATGCTCAGAAAAAAGGTAAACACATTGATACCTCGCGTCATCATGTGATCCAAGGCCCGCATCCATCACCGCTTTCTGCACATCGTGGCTTTTTTGGTTGTCAGCATTTTTCAAAGACAAACCAGCTGCTTACTGATCAAAATAAAGCACCAGTAAATTGGTCGTTGCCGCAAATGCAAAAGGCCCTTACGGGCCTTTAATTAAAAGTCTAATTCATCAAGCTCAACGCTGTCTGTGAAATAGTCTAACTCCTGTAGTTCTTTGCGAAGTCTATGCTTGTCTTTCAACGCTTCGATTTCGCGCCATTTTCTCTTTTTATTTTTTGTAGAGGTCTTTTTTGTTGTACTAGGACCTTCTAATATTTCTAAAATATCGTCTAGGCTATCCATGAACTTCTCCTATTGATTTTTTGAACCTCGGAAATACCTATACCACAGGCTGCTCAAAAATAGAATAAAAAAGTGACAATACTGTTACAGAACTGTGATTGATAGATGAATAGATCAAAGAAGGTGGTTTTTTAGAAACAAAAACGCCACCTAGCGGTGGCGTTTTAAAAAATACTGTAATTTAAATTACATTGCTTTAAAGCGTGCTTCTAATTCAAGCTGTGCTTGAGCAAAAGAACGAATACCCTCAGCAAGTTTTTCTGTTGCCATAGCATCTTGGTTATGTAACCAGCGGAACTGGCCTTCAGTTAGTGGTGCTGGTTTTTCTTCAACAGTAAAGTCGCTCTCTAGTAGGTACTCTTGTGCATCCGTTAATTGGCCTAACTCTTCTAAAAGAGCAGGGCTAATCGTTAACTTATCACAGCCAGTAAGTGCGATGATCTCGCCTGTGTTACGGAAGCTTGCGCCCATAACAACCGTTTTGTAATCGTGGCGTTTGTAAAATTCGTAAATGCTACGTACAGATTGCACACCTGGATCGTTTAGCGGATCTGTTGGTTTTTCCATGCCGTTAGCAACGTGCCAGTCTAAGATACGGCCAACGAATGGTGAAATTAAAAATACGTTCGCATCGGCACATGCGCGAGCTTGTGCTTCAGAGAATAACAGCGTTAAGTTACACTTAGTGCCTTCTTTTTCAAGCTGTTCTGCAGCTTTGATGCCTTCCCAAGTTGATGCAACTTTGATTAGGATTTTATCTTTGCTAACGCCTTCTTTTTCGTAAAGGCTCAGTAACGTATGTGCTTTGTCGATAGTCGCTTGGGTATCAAATGATAAACGTGCGTCTACTTCTGTAGAGATATAGCCCGGTACGATTTCGCTAATTTCTTTACCAATTAATACAGCAAAGTAATCACATGCTAACTCAAGTTGTTTAGCTGCATCTTGCTCGGTTTCTTTGGCATATTGCCACGCTTTATCTAAATAAGGCTTATACGCTTCAATTTCACTGGCTTTTAAAAGTAGAGATGGGTTTGTTGTTGCATCTTCTGGTTGGTGCTTTTTGATAGCTTCAATATCACCTGTATCTGCAACAATAGATGAATGCTGTTTAAGCCTTTGTAGTGCTGAAGTCATTTGCTTTCCTCATTCCAAGCAAGTTAAAAGAAAATCCATTATAGCGGCCTTTATGCTGCAACACTATGACAGTGTTTAATAGGTCAAATGTCCTTAATACAGAAAACTAGAACATTATGTATGAAAAGAACAGCGGATAAAGGCAGGACGAAACAAAACGTGCATTTTGATTCAATTAATGTTGAAATTGACATCAAACAAATTACAAGTCAATAGCTAAGTATGATCACTGTTATTTCACCTGCAAAAAATTTAGATTACGAAACACCAGCCACGACCGATAAATTCACTCAACCTGAATTACTCGAGCACAGCGAAGAGTTAATGTCAGTTTGCCGTGATTTAACACCAGCGCAAATTGGTAGCCTAATGAAAATCAGCGATAAACTAGCTGGTTTGAATGCGGCACGCTTCGCCGAGTGGTCACAGCCATTTACTCAAGATAACGCAAAACAAGCCGTGCTAGCCTTTAATGGTGATGTATACGGTGGCTTAGATGCGCAAACTCTAAGCGATGCTGATCTTGATTACGCACAGTCGCACTTACGTATTTTGTCTGGTCTTTATGGTGTGCTTAAACCATTAGATTTAATGCAAGCTTACCGCCTTGAAATGGGTACTAAGTTAGAAAACCCACGCGGTAAAAACTTATATGAGTTTTGGGGCAGTGTTATCGCCGAAAAGCTAAATACAGTGCTTGCTGAGCAAGATAGCAAATACTTGGTAAACCTTGCTTCGAATGAGTATTTTAAAGCGGTTGATAAAAAAGCATTAAATGCACAAATCATCACTCCACATTTTAAAGACTGTAAAAGCGGCCAATATAAAGTGATCAGCTTTTATGCGAAAAAAGCCCGCGGCATGATGGCACGTTACATCATTGAAAATAAAATCACCCAATTAAGTGATTTAAAAGATTTCACCGTTGCAGGTTATTACTTTAGCAGCGATGCTACAGCAAAAGAATTAGAGCCTGTTTTCTTACGGGAAGAGCAGAACTAAACTTTTAGTAAAATGAATTAAAACAGCCGTGCTAAGCACGGCTTTTTTGTGCTTGTATGAAACTGGCGCTTATTTTGCAAAACAGCAGTTATGTTTCTTAATGTATCAGGTAGTCGCATGTTAAAAATACCAACCGTCGGTGAAGCCGAAAAACTTATAGAAGAAAAGCTCGGTGGCTGGGTTGATATCATCATAAGCCATATCCCTAACTTTATTGTTGCAGTAATCATTACTATCGTGTTTTCACTGCTGGCACGTATCGTTGGTTCAATGCTTAGAAAGCTATTACGCCGTTCGTTAGAGTCTTCACAAATAGCAGACTTAATGTCATCGATAGTAAAAGTCATCGTATTATGTGTAGGCTTATTTGTAGCCCTTGATTTCTTGGGCCTCAGAGGCACGGTCACCTCATTACTAGCTGGTGCGGGTATCGTAGGCCTTGCAATTGGTTTTGCCTTTCAGGACATGACAGAGAACCTTATAGCGGGTATTGCCATGGGTATTCGCAAACCATTTAAAACAGGGGATGTAATTCGCACTGAAAGCGTGTTTGGTACTGTACGGGCGATTAACCTTAGAAACACCCTCATTGAGAACTTTTATGGGCAACTTATCTTAGTGCCTAACAAGATTCTATTTAGAAATATACTCAGTAACTACAGTACCTTAGGTGTGCGTCGTATCGAAGTGCCAGTGGGAATTTCGTATGCTGATGACCCCGAGCAAGCTGCTGAGGTGATTGTTAAAAAAATCAATGAGTTTGATTTTGTGATCAAACAAGAAGAAACTGCAGTTTACGCCGAAAGCTTTGGTGATAGCAGCGTTAACTTGCTAGTTTGGTTTTGGATTAAATACCCCGGCGAAGCGGATTTTATGACCGTTCGCCACAAGGCTGTTGTGGCAGTTAGAAACGCCCTAAGCGAAGCTGATATGACCATCCCATTCCCAATCCGCACGTTAGATTTTGGTATCAAAGGCGGCGAGAAATTAAATGCCATGATAAGCGAAAAGCAACAGAGTAAAGACGCTGAGGCACCGCAAACCGATAAGTAAAATTTACTGACTCATCGGCGTGATTTACACAGGGAAGTGTGTTTGTTAGAAGGAAAGAGGTTAAGTAAAAGGTATAGTTGATTACTAGCATCAATAAGCTAAGCTTGATTGTAGTAGTACAAAGTAGGATTATATCTGGATTTGATCTGTTTAAGATGAGTAAATTATGGCGATGGTAAAGAAAAGTATCACTGTGACTGCCCAACAAGAAAAATGGATGCAAGCACAGCTCGCTTCAGGAAATTATGCGAGTGACAGTGAGTTACTTCGAGATTTGATTAGAAAAGAGCAAATGCGAGCTTCTGAAATTGAAGCTATTCGTATGAAATTGATTGAAGCAGAGAAAAGTGGACTTTCAGATAAATCACCAAATCAAATGTTAGCTAGTTTCAAGGAAGAAGCGAGTAAGGATGGGAAGTTATAAACTTAATATTCAAGCCGAAGCTGATTTGAAGCGAATTTGGTTTCGTGGTTTAGAGCAATATGGTGAAAATCAGGCTGATGCTTATTTTTATAAGTTTTTTGATCGTTTTGAGCAATTGGCAAAGCAACCTTATTTAGCACCTGCAGTCGATGAAATTAGGCAGGGTTATCGGCGAGCTGTTTGTGGTGTTGATAGCATTTATTATCGCATTCAAGGTGGCAATATAGAAATTATGAGAGTATTAGGTAGGCAAGACATTCAAGCTAATCTTTGAATTGGCAATGTATAATCATTTTAACTTCAGACATAACAAAATATCGACAGGCTTTTGTTTAATTGAGTAACTCGTGTAGATTTTCTATGACTGCTAATTTATTTGTTATAGCTTTATCAAATCTATCCAGATCGAAGGGGTAGTTTTGAGATATGAAGTATTTTTCAATTTTTTTGATTTTAATTTCGCTTGTCGGCTGTAAGTCTACACAAAGCACTGTCGAATATACTGACCCTGGGTTTTATCTTGAACCCGTTTTAAAACTGAAAGTTGTTCCAACTTTCTCAAACCCTGTAATATATGAGGTTACAAGTGTAAGACCTTATCAGCTATTAACTAAAGTTTATGAAGGGTCTGGTGGCTATAATTGGAAAGGGATTAAGTCAGAGAAGTGTGTTGAGTTAACTGAAAGTGAGTATTCAAGCTTATTATTAATGCTTGAAAAAGCATTGGAGTTTCCAAAAGATAAAACGCGAGGTGTGGATGGAGACACTTGGATGCTGGAAAGTTCATTGTATCAATATACCGCTGTAGCTTTTTGGGAGCCTGAAGTTCAAATCGGTGAGCGAGGGCTTGGTAGTTTTGTAAAGTTAAAAGAATTTCTTGCGCATCTAAGTAGTAAAAACTAAGTTAAATACTAATAGTTACATGTTTAATATAGTTAAAGTGTAGTGGCCTTTCTTAGACATAACTTTTCGCGCGAAATAAATTTTACGCCTACATTAAAGTATTGCACCCTAACAACAGATGAGCGCAATCGGCTGATAGCTCTCTATAGTGTTGGGTTTCGCTGCGCTCAAACCAACCTACCTTAAAGTTTTGTACTACAAAAAAAGCGCAAGCAGTTTAACTGGTTGCGCTTTTTTATTTATTCGGTATACCAACGATTAGTGAAGAATACGTGCTCTGATAGTCCCTTCAACTGCACTTAGCTCTTTAAGAGCGACTTCAGATTGGTCTGTATCTACATCAATTACTACGTAACCAATTGATTCATCAGTTTGTAAGTACTGGGCTGCGATATTAATGCCGTGCTGTGCAAACGCTTGGTTAATTTGCGTTAGAACACCTGGGCGGTTGTGGTGTACGTGTAATAAGCGGCTGCGGTTTGCAAGTTCAGGCAGTGATACTTCAGGGAAGTTAACCGCCGTAATGGTTGAACCATTATCTGAGTACTTAGCAAGTTTGCCCGCTACTTCAATACCGATATTTTCTTGTGCTTCTTGTGTTGAACCACCAATATGCGGAGTCAAAATCACGTTATCGAACTCGCGTAGCGGTGATACGAACTCTTCATCATTTGATTTTGGTTCTACAGGGAACACGTCGATTGCAGCGCCGCTCAGCTTTTTATCACGAAGTGATTCTGCTAGAGCGTCAATATCAACAACAGTGCCGCGAGAAGCATTGATCAAGATGGCGCCTTGCTTCATTACTTCAAGCTCTGCCATACCAATTAGGTTCTTCGTTTGTGGTGTTTCTGGTACGTGTAAGCTAATAACGTCAGCACGTTGTAGTAACTGAGTTAGGTTATGAACTTGCGTTGCATTACCCAGTGTTAGCTTGTCTTCGATATCGTAAAACTCAACGTTCATGCCGATATTTTCAGCCATGATACCTAGCTGTGTACCAATGTGGCCGTAACCAATAATACCTAAGGTTTTACCACGTGCTTCAAATGAGCCGTTGGCTGATTTTAACCAACCTCCGCGGTGCGCTAGGGCATTACGTTCTGGAATACCACGAAGTAATAATAAGATTTCACCAAGCACTAATTCTGCAACAGAGCGGGTGTTTGAGAATGGTGCGTTAAATACCGCAATACCACGCTCACGAGCACCTTGCAGGTCAACTTGGTTAGTACCGATACAGAAGCAGCCGATTGCGACTAGCTTTTCAGCTGCTTCTAATACCGCTTCATTAATATGAGTGCGAGAACGAAGGCCTACAAAGTGCACATCTTTAATGCGCTCAATGAGCTCGTCTTCAGGTAAGGATGTTTTTACGTAATCAATATTACTGTAGCCATTACGCTTAAGCGTTTCTACAGCACTTTGGTGCACGCCTTCCAGCAAGAGAATTTTAATTTTGTCTTTTGCTAACGATACCTTACTCATATCCTCATTCCTATTTACTTTATTTGCGGCCCGTTTTTGGTGCCGATAATGACTTTATCTGCACCGCGATGGGCAAATAAGCCGTTTGTTACTACACCAACAATCTGGTTGATTGTTAGTTCTAATTCTTTGGCGTTGCTGATATCTAAATTGTGCACGTCTAAAATGACGTTACCGTTATCTGTTACAACACCTTCACGGTAAACGGGGTCACCGCCTAGTTTTACTAGTTCACGCGCTACATAGCTGCGTGCCATTGGAATCACTTCAACCGGTAGTGGAAATGCGCCTAATGTTGTAACTTCTTTAGATTCATCAACAATACAAACAAATTGTTTTGCTACCGCTGAAACGATTTTCTCGCGTGTCAGGGCTGCACCACCGCCTTTGATCATCTCATTGTGTGGGTTGATTTCGTCTGCGCCATCAACATACACATCAAGGCTTGATACATCGTTTAGTTCGAATACTTCAATACCCAGTGCTTTTAACTTTTCAGTAGAAGCCTCAGAGCTTGAAACCGCACCAGTAATGGTGTCTTTTATTGTATCAAGTGCATCAATAAAGTGATTCACTGTAGAGCCTGTACCTACACCAACAATGGTATTTTCATTTACAAACTCTAGGGCTGCCCAGGCAGCGGCTTTTTTTAATTCATCTTGCGTCATAATTATGTGCTCAGTTAGCTGTCAGAGAGGGCCTATAGTATACAAACAGTTTGCTTACCATTGGTAGATTTTCTCTGGGGTTATAATGTGTTTTAACGGTACATCCCACGATTCAATTGGCAATGCTGAAACATGCTGACATTGATGGGCAAGGCCTATCAAAATCGGTTTTTGCCAGTTTTCTTGGTAATACCGAGCCAACGTTTTGTCATAAAACCCACCGCCCATTCCTAAACGGTTACCTTGATCATCAAATGCCACTAATGGCATAAGTAAAATATCAAGCTTATCTAAAGGACATATTTGACTGCAATTTAACTTGGGCTCCAAGATACCATAGCGGTTTGCAGTCATGGGTGAATTTTTTTCATACCTCTGAAAGTATAATGTTGTGCCATTGAAAGGGTGGATTATAGGCAGATATAAATGCTGCTCTTTCTTCCATAATTCTTTAATTAACAATGAGGTGTCTAATTCTCCATCATTGCTAAAATAAATGCCGATATGGGCATTTTTAGGTGTTTTTAGTGATTTTAAGTGTTGAGTAAAATTCACTTTTAGCGCAATAGCTGCATTTTTTTGTTGTTCAACAGTCAGTGAATTGCGCTTTTTTCGAATAGATTGTCTGATTTCTGCTCGTGTGTTGCTCATGTCAATATTAGTGTTAACTTTCTAAAAATGAGAAAAGTTCAGGAAAAAGCTCCACTACACCCAAAATGATCAATAGCACAATGACCATGGCAATAAGCGAATAGAGTAGGGTGTTTGAGCGTTTTTTAACGGGCTCTGTTAATTCGTCTTCAAGTAGCAAGTCATCTTCTTGCCAGCTATCGTCACTATCAGCAACGCTGTTATTTTCAAGCTCAGGTAAACGTTGCTCTAAGTCATCAAGTTTTTCTTCTAGGCGAATAAGGCTACTGGTGATGTAATCGAGGGCATCAAAAATACGTTCTTCACGCTCTTTGGTCTGTGCATCTGTATTGCTTGATTGGTTGCTGGTGGCTGCTTGGTTTATCGGTTGGAGCTTGGCTTTAATGCCAACACTTGCGAGTAATTTTGCTTGTTTTAGTGCTTTATCTTGCTCGCTTGGTGCAAATAATGGCTTATGCTCAAACAGGGTTGCAACTTTGTCTGTTGTTGTTTTTAGTTTTGCAGCTAATTGTTCTGTTGCTTGTGCTTGGTCGACACCGGCTTCAAGCCCTGCAAACATTACGCGAAATTTTTCTGCCATTTGCTGATTATCCAAATCCTTAAATCAATGACTTGAGTATATACCCAAAAAGATTAGTGGAAAAACAAAAGCCCGTATAAAACGGGCTTTTTCTATTATGGATTTGCAAATACGCTGTTTAGTATTTTGCTGCTTTGCCTTCGGCTGGTAGTGATTTCAGGATGAAATCACGTAAGTCGTTATTTGATGACTCTAAATCAGCATGACGTAAATACATCATGTGACCACTGCGATAGCCTTTAAAGCTTAAGCGATCTTTCATTTTGCCACTAGGATCTAACTGCCACATTGTGTATTTAGCATCAAAGTAGTTTGTTGCACCGTCGTAGTAGCCAGATTGAATCATCACGTTTAAGTATGGGTTTTGTGCCATTGCTAAACGTAAGTTTTCACCTGTGTTGTTGCCTGAGCGATCCCAAGGGTGAACATTACCAAATAGGTTATATTTGATATCGGTTTTGTAGTTAAGCTCTTCACGTAGGTAATAGTTAATCGCTGGCGTGAATGAGTGTAACCATGAAGTAAGCTCAGCCCAGTAATCAGGTGACTCACCTGCATCACGTTTGTCGATACCTAAATAGCGAGAATCTAAACGGCCTACAGTTTGGCCGCGCTCGCGCAATAGCTCTTTCCAGAAGAAGTTATTTGGGATATCAAGGTTATTTTGCTCAACAAACTTTTCAGATAAACCTGCGTATTTTGCCGCTTGCTTGATAATGGCACGCTTTTCATCAGCAGGTAAGAAACCACCTTTAGCAATTGCAGGTAAGAACTTATTCACGGTGAACTGTTCAACTTCAGGGAGTAACTCGTCTAAGTCTTTTGCTTGTAAGTCTGCGCTAAGTGCTTTGTGGTACCAAGCGGTTGCAGCAAAGTAAGGTAGGCGGTTAGCAGCTTCTACAGGGCCTTCTCGCTTAATACCAATCTCAGTTGGTGATACTAAAATAACACCGTTGATGTACATCCATTGGCGATTTTGTAATTCGTGAGCAAGGCCTGATACACGAGTCGTACCATAGCTCTCACCAATTAAAAATTTAGGTGAGCGCCAGCGCTCGTTGCGAGAAACAAAGGTATTTAGCCACTCTGCTAAGTATTTGATGTCAGCGTTAACACCAAAGAACATTTTTTGTTGATCTGATTTACTTGGTAGCTCACCTTTTTCGTTTTCAAGAACACGTGAATAACCGGTGTTAACAGGGTTGATATAAACAATATCAGCCACGTCTAAAATTGAGTAAGGATTATCTTTTACGCCATAAGGTTGAACAGGGTAGCCTTCGTCATCAATTTTTAATACACGCGGTCCAGTATAGGCAAGGTGCATCCATACTGACGCAGAACCTGGGCCACCATTGAACGAAAAGACTAAAGGGCGTTTTGTTCTATCGTCTACTTTGTCGCGGGTATAATAAGTATATTGTAGCGTTGCAACCGCATCGCCTTGCTCATTCCAAACTGGTTGTGTCCCTGTGGTTGCGGTATATGAAAAGCGCTCACCATTAATGCGGGCTTTGTGTTCTGTCACCACTTTACTGTCAACGTCAATACGACGTCCATTATCAGCAAAGCTTGGAGTACTGAAGGCCAGTGTTAATGCTGTCACTGACAAGCCAATAAAACTAACAAGTTTCATGTTGATTCCTTATTATTCGAATTGCAGCTATTAAAAAGTAAAGCCAAGTCGATGACAAACTAATGAGACTAGTCACCAATATTAGCTGTTAAATAAAAGAAGAAATGCAGGGTGAGTTACAAAAAAGTGCACTTTTTAGTAAAGATAGCTTGGTTAAATATTTAGCTAGATTAAAAAATGGCGTATATTGAGCAAGTTTATAAATGGTATACCCAAACCACCTCAAGATGCAGAATTCAGCGTTTCACAGGTGCTTAATATCAAGGCGTTACTTTGCAACAATGGCAGTCCCTTTTAAAAAGTAACAACGATGAGAGTAAGTGCCTGTGTAACGCCCAAAGGGTTGGTTTAAAAGCGATTTATACTGCGTTATTGATTTTAACAATAGAACCACTATTACTTGCAATCAATGCCTTGTTTAAATCGCTTTTAATTCCAACTGAAACTCGCACCTTGAGGTGGTTTGGGTATATACACGAGCTTAAGAAAGAGAAGTTGCAATGCAAAGAGTGTTAGTTGTAGAAGACAGTAAAGTAGTACAGCAAGTGTTACGGCATTTAGCAGCTCACTACCTTGATGTAGCTGTTGACTTTGCGTGGTCCTTAAAAGAGGGCGTAAACTATATCGCTAAGCATGACTACACATTAGCTTTGGTTGATTTAACATTACCTGATGCGATGAACGGCGAAGTGGCCAGATATACCCTCTCAAAAGATATTCCTACCGTGGTGCTAACATCTAAAATTGATGAATACATTCGTCAGCAAATGTTAGAACTAGGTGTGGTTGATTACGTAGTTAAAGACAACCGTGATTCATATCACTACGCGATTAAACTTGTTGCGCAATTGCTTAGAAATCATGGTTGTAAAGCGTTAGTGGCTGATGATTCGGTGTTAAGTCGTACTTTGATGAAGCAAATGCTTGAAAAGCAGCTTTTCAAAGTAAGTGATGCGCAAGATGGTGAGCAAGCACTACAAATGCTTAAAGACGACCCAGAAATTAAGTTATTGCTAACGGATTATGCGATGCCAACAATGGACGGCTTTGAGCTTGTTAAAGCGGTACGTAACTTTCGTGGCCGCGATGACCTAGCAATAATTGGCCTATCAGGTGCGGGTAAGCATGGTTTATCTGCGCGGTTCATAAAATATGGAGCTAATGACTTTTTAACTAAGCCATTTATGAACGAAGAGTTTCATTGCCGTGTGATGCAAACTATGGAGCAGTTGTCATTAATAGCCGATATAAAAGAAAGTGCATACCGCGATCATCTAACTGGTTTGCATAATCGACGTTATTTTTATCAATATGCTGAAAGAGTATTAAAAAATGTAGAGCAAGATAACGTGCTTGCCCTGCTTGATATCGACTTTTTTAAGAATATCAATGATCAGTTTGGTCACGAGGCGGGTGATCAGGCATTAAAGCAAGTAGCTTCATTTTTGAAAAGAAAGTTTGATGATTTTACAGTTGCTCGTATTGGTGGTGAAGAGTTCGCTGTAGTATTAAACAATATGGATCTCGAAAAGGCTCAGCCTAAGCTAAATACGTTTCGTGAACAGTTAGCTGAGCACGCCTTTTCAATTAATGGTGAACCTTACTCACTAACGATGAGTATTGGTATAACAAAATTCCATAAAGTATCCCTCACAGCTGCAATGCGCACCGCAGATAAAGCCCTTTATCAAGCCAAGCAGCAATCGCGAAATTGCTTAGTTCAACTATAGTTGTGTTAATTGCACCAGCGCAGGTTAATTGTTAAAAAAATGCACCATTAGGGTGCATTTTTTTTGTTCAAAAACGCAGTTTTGTTTTTAACTTGTTGAAAGGATTAAATAAAAAATAGTGGCATAAAGGTTGGATTGTATAAGTCAACAGGATAACAATAAGCGTCCGAAGGGGGCCACTATGAAAATGATTAGTGCAATAATAAAGCCATTCAAACTTGATGATGTGCGTGAAGCATTGGCTGATTTAGGCATTGAGGGGATGACAGTTGTCGACGTTAAAGGCTTTGGCCGTCAACGTGGTCATACTGAGCTATATCGTGGAGCTGAATACCAAGTCGATTTTATTCCAAAGATCAAACTTGAAATTGCAACTCGTAGCGAAAATTGTCAACGCGTTGTTGAAACCATCACAAAAATTGCTTCAACAGGCAAAATTGGTGACGGCAAAATTTTTGTTTACGACTTAGACCAAATCGTTCGTATCCGTACGGGCGAACTTGATGAAGAAGCAATTTAAGGGGGAATTATGGAAAACACTATCGTAGAGTTGAAGTTCTCACTCGACACTTTTTACTTTTTGATGTCGGGTGTTTTAGTAATGTGGATGGCGGCTGGTTTCGCTATGCTTGAAGCAGGTTTAGTTCGTGCAAAAAATACTACAGAAATTCTAACTAAAAACGTTGCACTATTTTCTATTGCTTGCACTATGTTTTTATTAGTGGGTTACAACATCATGTATGTTGATAACGCAGAAGGTGGTTTCATCCCTTCATTTGGCGCATTAATCGGCACGCAAGCTGCTGATGCTGATCACTCTTTAGAGTCTGATTTCTTCTTCCAAGTTGTGTTTGTAGCAACAGCTATGTCAATCGTATCTGGCGCGGTTGCTGAGCGTATGAAGTTATGGGCATTCTTAATTTTTACTGTTATTTTAACCGGTTTCATCTACCCAATCGAAGGTTACTGGACTTGGGGCGCGGGCTTTTTATCAGAAATGGGCTTTGTTGACTTCGCTGGTTCTGCAATCGTTCACGGTGCAGGTGCTGCGGCAGCGCTAGCAGGTGTGCTTTTCTTAGGTGCGCGTAAAGGTAAATACGGTAAAAATGGTGAAATCTACCCAATTCCTGGTTCTAACTTACCGTTAGCAACATTGGGTACATTAATTCTTTGGATGGGTTGGTTCGGCTTCAACGGTGGTTCGCAACTACTTGTTTCTGATGCTGAAAACGCAACAGCAGTTGGCAAAATCTTTTTAAACACTAACGCAGCAGCAGCGTGTGGCGCAATCGCAGCACTATTTGTATGTAAAGTGTTATGGGGTAAAGCTGACTTAACAATGGTTCTAAATGGTGCATTAGCAGGTCTAGTAACTATTACTGCTGAGCCAGCATCACCAACACCATTACTTGCTTGTTTACTTGGTCTATTAGGTGGCTCACTGGTTGTATTTAGCATCGTTGCACTTGATAAAGCGAAAATCGACGACCCTGTAGGTGCTATCTCTGTACACGGTGTGTGTGGTGCATTAGGTATTATGCTAGTGCCACTTTCAAACTCTGATGCAACCTTTGTTAATCAATTAATTGGCTTAGTATGTATCTTAGGATTTGTATTCATCGCGTCATCAATCGTATGGGCAATCCTGAAAAATACCATGGGTATCCGTGTTACCGAAGAAGAAGAACTAAACGGTATGGATCAACATGACTGTGGTATTGATGCTTACCCTGAGTTTGTTTCAGTTCGCAGTAACTAATCTTAGTGCGTGCAATAGCACGCACATAAAAATATCATTGTGTGTTCAAATCGAAGCTCTACTTAGGTAGGGCTTTTTTGCGTTTAAATAAGTCTTTTCTGATAGGCGAAATAGTCGTTTTTTGACTATGCTTTTAATTCCGAATTAATAAGGAAAAACGATGGATAACAAACTCTTGCTTATAATTATTTCGCTGTTTTTACCGCCTGTAGCGGTATTTTTGAAAGCGGGTGCTGGTAAAGACTTAGTAATTAACATTATTTTATGTTTTATCTTTTTTATACCTGCAGTGATCCACTCTCTTTGGTTGTGTACACGCTAGTCGAGTTTAAGTGACTGTTAATTTTACAGGTGTTAATATTGCGCTGTTTAGGGCTTAATCCTGTAAAATTAACTGACCAATAGCGAACTCAATGGCTGATAAAAAAACTCCTGCAAAAAAGTCGTCTAGCAAACCGAAGGCGGCATCAAAAAAAACTACTACTAAGCGCTCACGCACATCTCAAGTGCCTGCTAAAACAAGTTTATTTAGAAAACTTTGGTCAATTTTTTGGAAGCTTTCACTCGCAGTAATAGTTGCCATGGTGCTGTATCTAATTTATTTAGATGCAAAAATCACTCGCCAATTTGAAGGCAATAAATGGCAGTTACCTGCACAAGTATATGCCCGCGCAATGAGCTTTTATCCCGGACAGTATTTGTCTCAGCAAGAGGTTATTTGGGAGTTAAACCGTTTAAATTACTCATCTGTGAATAAACTAAGCCGTACAGGTCAGTATGTTAAATCAGCAAACAGTATTAAAGTGTACCGTCGCGAGTTTGAGTTTTATGATGGCCTTGAAGATGCACACGTTATTGAGCTGCGTTTTTCAGGGCAGAAATTAGCAACTATCAAAGATAAGTTTGGCCGCCGTTTAAACAATGCTCGATTAGAGCCGGTTCAAATAGCTCGCATTGGTAATGATTCAAAACAAGATCGCGAGTTTGTGCCGCTAGATAAATTTCCGCCGATGCTAAAAGATACCTTGCTGGTGGTTGAAGATCGCAATTTCTATCAACACCATGGCGTATCTGTGTGGTCAATTATGCGCGCTTTATACAGCAATATTAAAGCCGGACGTACAGTGCAAGGGGGCAGTACTTTAACCCAGCAATTAGCAAAGAATATATACCTTACCCGTGAGCGTTCACTGGTGCGTAAGTTTAATGAAGCGCTTATTGCCTTGATATTAGATTACCGCTACAGCAAAGATGAAATATTAGAAGCCTACCTGAATGAGGTGTATTTAGGTCAGTCTTATAATCAAGGCGTGCATGGTATGGGCCTTGCCGCTGAGTTTTATTTTTCAAAGCCTGTGGATGAGCTTGAATACGACCAAATCGCGCTTTTAGTGGCTATGGTGAAAGGTCCATCGTATTACAACCCACGTCGTTATAGTGAGCGCGCAATGGAGCGCCGTGATTTAGTGCTGCGCTTAATGGTTGAAAACAAGCTAATTGATACCCGTGAATATCGTGCAGCATTAAAGCGCCCTATTGATATTGCACCAATGAAAGACAGCTTGCAAAAGTCGTATCCGGGTTACTTAGAATTAGTTAACCGAGAATTAAAGCGCCTACTACCTGATCAGCAGGTGTTAGATGCTGGGGTGCGTGTATTCACTTATTTTGACTTACAAAAGCAAACGGCCATGGAAGAGTCGGTTGAGGCAAGTCTTCCTTATCTAGAAAGACGCCCTAAAACAGAAGAGCTTGAGGCAGCGATGATTTCTGTTAATGTCGAAAAAGGTGGAGTGTCGGCGCTAGTTGCAGGTCGTGACGTACGTTATTTTGGTTTTAACCGTGTGCTTGATACCAAACGTAATATTGGCTCATTAGTTAAGCCAGCAGTTTATTTATCGGCATTTGAAAGTGGTCAGTTTAATGTTGCCACGTTGGTGGATGACTCACCGCTGCAAGTGACTAATGAGCAGGGTAAAGTGTGGCAACCTGAGAACTTCGACAAGCAGTTCCGCGGCCCTATGCCTCTTTATAAAGCATTTAGTAACAGTATTAATATCCCAGCCGTTAACACGGGTCTTGATGTCGGTGTAGATAAAGTCGCTGATACCTTGAAGCGTTTAGGTGTAGAAGGGCGTATTGATCAATATCCGTCGTTACTTTTAGGTGCACTTGAGCTTTCTAGTTTTGAAGTAGCGCAGCTTTATACAACGCTTGCTGCTGATGGTCAGTACCGTGAATTAACGTCTATCTCAGCCCTTACAGACTCAGTAGGTAAAGTGCTTTACAAGCATGATGTCAGCTCACAAAAACGCTTTGATGACGCATCAATCTACATGACGAAATATGCAATGAAGCGCGTGACTAAAGATGGCACGGCTAAACGCCTAAATGCACATTTCCCATCAATTCAGCTTGCTGGTAAAACAGGCACTAGTAATGATTTACGCGATAGCTGGTTTGCTGGTTTTGATCAAAACACCGTTACTGTTGCATGGATTGGTCGCGACGATAACAAGAGCACGGGTCTGACAGGCAGTGTTGGCGCACTAGAGGCCTACATTCGCTACCTTAAACCACTCAACCCTGAAGCCATAGCGGATACTCGTCCTGCATCAATCCGTTGGGCCTTTATTAATGAAGAAACTGGTCTGCAAGCGCCTCCGGGTTGCGGCAAAGTGGTGCAGCTACCCATACGTGCAAGCGAGTTTGAGCCTAGACCTAATTGTCAGCGCTAAACTTGGCCATTGAATCATTTAGCTCAACACAGAGTTGAGCTAAATTTTGTACGCTATTCATTGCCATAAGTGCGCTTTTCTCTGTGTCTCTGGCAAGTTCACTGACATCTTCAGCGTGGTGTAAAGCGTTTTGAATTGCAGTGCCTTGCTGATTGACTTGAACTGCTATTTGCTTTCCTTGCATGCCAATATCAGACATTGATGCTGCGACAGCTAATAAATTATTTTTAGTGTGCTCTGCACTTTGTGAACCTTGTTCCATCTTCTCTACGCTTGCTTGCATTTTATCTTGTGTTAGCTTTGTTGCGGATTGAAGTGAATTAATAATCTGGTGGATCTCATGCGTTTGTTGTTGAGTGCGTTTTGCAAGAGTTCTTACTTCATCTGCAACAACCGCAAAGCCTCGGCCTTGTTCACCAGCTCTAGCTGCTTCAATCGCAGCATTCAAAGCTAGTAGGTTGGTTTGCTCGGCAATTTCATTTATACCATTACTCACGCTACTAATCGCTTGGCTGTCTTTAGCAAGTAACTCTAAGGCAGCAAGACCCTCGTTGAACTCTTGTTGTAAATGACTCATGTGCGTGGCTAAATGTGCGCTTTCATCAGCACCTTTTTGTACTTTTTTGGCTGCAGATGAAGCTAAATCAACGGCTTGAGAGGCAGACACCTCGACATGTTCGGCAGCTTGGCTCATTTCTGATAAAGCTTGGCTAATAGTTGACACACTTTGTTGCTGAACTTGTACATCTTGACTGGTTTTTTCAGAGTGACTCGTCACTGTATCTGTGGTTGTTATTACACTGTTCGTAGTGTGCTTGACTTCATTTACCATCAAAGAAAATGATGCCAATACATGATTAAATTCTTTTCCTATTGAGGTTAACTCATCTTTACCTGTTAACTTTAAACGCGCAGAGATATTACCTTGCGCGGCACTGTTAGCGGTTTCTGAAAAAAGCTTTAGCGTATCAACTACTAAACGATAAAATCCAAGCATCAAGTAACTGGCTATTATTAAAGATAATAGAGCAGCAGCGATAACAAGGTACAAAATGAATTGTTCATTGTTTAGCTTATAACTAATGATACTCGTAAGGGCAGGCTCAGTGTCAGCAATGTACTCATCTATACTTTGGTTTAGATTCGCTTTAAGGCTCAAAAATTGTGCTTTGCTTAATTCTATCGTATCAGGCTCCAACAGCCTTTGGTTAACTTGTTGCGAGAACTGAGATATGTTTTCTAGTAATGTTTCAGCACTTGGAGATAGTTGCTCTTTTATTTTATGGTCTTGTTGGAAGGCGATGGATAACGCATCTTTAAATTGCCCAGATAACTGGGGCATCGCTTTAATTTGGTTTGATAAAGCAATAAAGCTTTCTGGCGTAAACTTACCTTGATTTAATACTTTTTCAGCACTTTGGTAGGTGCTATTAAGATGGTAAATCAAGTTAGGCAAATGGGTGACTAAAGTACGATTTAAGTAATTAATAGTGAGGTTTTGACTAACAGCTAATTGCGACTCAATTGATACTGTTTCAAGTATGTTTTCTTCACTCGATGCATTGTGAGCATAACCTAAAGTTTGGGCGGAATTCAGCATGGCTTGTTGCTTGTTATCGACAAGATACGATAACAGCAAGCGGTAACTACTGATGCCTTTGTATTGTTGTTTTGAAACTTGGATATTTTCATTTAACAGACTTATTAGAAAAAATAAGCTCAGACACAGAGGAAAAACTAATAAACTAAACAATAAAGTAATTTTATGTTTGTACTTAAGTTGTGCCATTAAATTAACAGCAGGTGTTATGAGTCTATTCACAGTTTTCTCGCTAAACAATACTAGTATAAAAAGAATAGACCGAAAAATAAGATATTTTCATTCAAATAAAAAAAGCCCTCACACTTTCATGTGAGGGCTTTTTCAAAATAATAGCTTTTTACAGCTTCGCGAATGCGCGCTCTGCGGCTGCAATGGTGTCGTTGATCTCTTTTTCAGAGTGTTCAGCGCACACAAAGCCTGCTTCAAACGCCGAAGGAGCGAGATAAACACCTTCTTCTAGCATTAAGTGGAAGAACTTTTTGAAGCGTTCTAAATCACACTCAGTCGCTTGTTGGTAGCTAGTTACTTTTTCTTTATCAGTAAAGAAGAAACCGTACATACCACCTGCGTAGTTTGTTGTAAGTGCAATACCTGCTTTTTTCGCAGCGGCTTCAAAGCCTTCACAAATTGCTTTGCTCTTTGCTTCAAGCTCGTCGTGCAGGCCGTCAGCACTTAAAAGTTCTAAAGATTTTAAACCGGCAGCCATGGCAATTGGGTTACCTGATAATGTGCCCGCTTGATAAACTGGACCAACAGGTGCGATGTAATCCATGATTTCTTTCTTACCGCCAAATGCACCCACAGGCATACCGCCACCGATCACTTTACCTAAACAGGTTAGGTCTGGTTTGATGTTGTAGTAAGCTTGTGCGCCACCTAAAGCAACACGGAAACCTGTCATTACTTCATCAAAAATAAGCACAGATTTGTATTCATCACACACCTCACGCAGACCTTCTAAGAAGCCTGGTACAGGTGGAATACAGTTCATGTTGCCAGCAACTGGCTCAACGATGATACAAGCGATGTCGTCAGCATATTTTGCGAAAATTGCTTTTACTTCATCAAGGTTATTAAACGACACAGTTAATGTGTGCTTAGCAAAGTCTTCAGGAATACCTGGTGAGTTTGGTACACCCATAGTCAGTGCGCCTGAGCCTGCTTTTACTAGTAGTGAGTCTGCATGACCGTGGTAACAGCCTTCAAACTTTAAGATTTTGTCACGGCCAGTGAAACCACGTGCTAAGCGAATTGCACTCATTGTTGCCTCAGTACCTGAGCTTACCATACGTACTTTTTCGATTGATGGTACTAGCTCTTTTACTTTTTCGGCCATTAAGATTTCAGTTTCGGTTGGCGCACCATAGCTTAAGCCATTTTCTACGGCTTCTAATACCGCTTGCTTAATAGCTGGGTGGTTATGGCCCATGATCATGGGTCCCCATGAACCAACGTAATCGATATAACGGTTACCATCAGCATCAAAGGTAAAAGGGCCTTCAGCTTTAGTGATGAATAAAGGAGTACCGCCAACGCCATTGAAGGCACGAACTGGTGAGTTAACACCGCCTGGGATTGATTCTTGCGCGCGATTAAAAAGATCTTGGCTAATTGTCATGAATAGTCCTATTGGGTTGTCACGTTAAATGAGTTGGTTTGCGAGGGCTCAAAGAGCCCAAAACGAAGCAAGTTAGCTATTACGTTTACGGCTAAACCAAGGCACGTCGACTTCATATTGCTCAACTTTGTCGGCAACATCTAAGGTTAGAGCAAACAACGCCATGCGAATTAACACGCCATTTTGCACTTGGCGGAAAATTGCTAGGTTGTCGTTGCTATTTAAATCGTTATCTAGCTCGTTTGCCTCTAAACGGCTGTCACGAGGGAGTGGGTGCATCAATACTGAGTTTGGCTTACAGTGTGCGTTGTAAATTGCTTGGCTGATACGGAAACCACCACGGTATTTGTTAGCTTCTTCTTGTGAAGGGAAGCGTTCTTCTTGGATACGGGTTTGATACACAATATCGGCCGCCAAGTTGCCTTCCATCTTATCGACTACTTGAATTTTATGACCTGCGTTATCTACAGCATCTAAAATGTAGTCTGGCATTTGTAAGCCATCAGGTGCCACCATAGAGAACTTAACGTCTTTATAATGACAAAGTAATTTAGATAAAGAGTGCACAGTACGGCCATATTTTAAATCACCTACTAGGGCAATGTGCATACCGTCGATGCTTTGGTTGAAGCGACCTAGTTCACGCTCAATTGTTAGTAAGTCCAGTAGGGCTTGTGTTGGGTGCTCATTTGGGCCGTCACCGCCATTAATCACTGGCACGTCACACCCAGTGGCAAACTCAGCAACAGATCCTGCGTCAGGGTGGCGCATTGCGACTGCATCTGCATACGCTGAGATAACGCGAGCGGTATCATACAAAGATTCACCTTTTGCAAGCGCCGAGCTTTGCATACCCGTTGTTTCACGAACCAAACCACCTAGTAAGTTAAATGCTGTACCAAAACTTACGCGAGTACGCGTGCTTGGTTCAAAGAACAAGTTCGCTAAAATTGCGCCCTCTAAAACATTGGTGCGCTTTTGCTTTTTAGCATAAGGCTCCATTTTCTTAGCAACTGCAAAAATACGTTCAATACAATCTCGATCAAGCTGATTGACCGACAGGATATTTTCACCTTGGAAACTTAGCATGGGGTTTGTTCCTAATCATATTTATAGGGCGCTGGCACTCGGTATGGGAGGCCGCATAAATTTGCGCAGTACTATAGCAAATTTTTAACGTTCACAGCAGCAAATTATAAGTTAGGTTTAATAATTGCCAGTGCCACTATAGCTAAAAGGATGAGTACCGGAACTTCATTAAAAATACGGTAAAAGCGATCGCTACGAGTATTGCGATCATGCTTAAAGTCAGCCAGTAATTTAAAGCAATAGCCATGATATATATAAAGGATAATTACTAACACCAGTTTGTAGTGCAGCCACATGCTGTATCTAAACCAATCACGACCATATTCAAAAATGGTCAGTAAGCCAAATACCAATGTTAAAACGGCAAACGGCGTCACAAAAAACAGTAAGCGGCGTTCCATTACTTTCAGCATTGAGTTACAGGCTTTTTCTTCACTCATTGCGTGGTAAACAAAAAGACGTGGCAGGTAAAAAATACCGGCAAACCAAGCAATCATAAAAAATACGTGGAAGGTTTTATAAACTAATAGCGCAGTCATTTAAGCATCCATTTTAATTGTTATAACAAACTATTGCGTATGGTAAGAATATGTCTGATTTGGTCCCAACGCAAAAGGCCCATAATCTGTTGGTTATCAAGTAGGTTGTAAATATACACCGCACCGCTGCGTTTATCTTTTAGTAAGTCAAAAGCATCGGCTAATGTTGCTTGGCTACTAAGGCCGGCAAGGCTGACATATTTGATGTTACTTTCTTGGTCAGACATCAAACTTAAATCATATTCAGCAAGACGATAGCCATTCTCTTCATCATGAACAATCAGCGGGGTTTGGCTATCAAGGGCATCGAGCGATTCTTTAATTTGTTGTTTGTCGTCACTGTAAAGCAGTTTGAACTGCTCATCCATTTCATCCATCACGCCTACTTTTTGTAATGCTTCTGTGGCAGGCGATATTTGATACTCAAGCCCTTGGAAGTCAAGTTGCTGCATAAAAATAGAGCGGTTACCAAAAAACTGTAATGCTGTGACATAAGCCGTTGAGATCACCAACATGGCTGGCACAATGATCTCGGGGCTTGAGGTTAACTCCATAACCGTAGTGAGTGCAGCAAGTGGTGCGTGTAATGTAGCGGCCAATAACCCAGCCATGCCAAGCATGCTGTAGGTACCTGTGATATCTACTCCTGGGCTAATAAACTGCGCAAAGAAGGCCATTAAGGTGCCCATTAATACCCCAAGCCCAATAACAGGGCCGATGATCCCACCTGGAATACCTAAACCAATGGCAAATAAGGTGGCGAGTAATTTGGCAATCAAGATGGTTGTTAAAAACTGCACATCATCTGGTGATTCAATAGCAATAGTGATGGCGCTCATACCTGAACCCATTGCATGAGGAACCATATAAGCAATTAACCCTGCAATTAACCCTGCCAGTAATAGGCGAGGAAACATGCTAAGCGGTTTAAAAGTGCGGATTATAAGCATCAAGTTTTGGTTAAACGCATAGGCAACAGCCCCTAGTGCCATACCAAAAATGATTAAAAATGGGTAATGCCAGCCACTCAATGGGTTCATGGTGATAAGCGCAAGCTCTGAAGCATCACCAAATACAAACTGAGTGGCTAAAGCACCAGTAACCGCAGCGAGCATAATGGGCACAAAAATATGCACTTTATATTCCCTAAGCACCACCTCCATAACAAAGATAACGGCTGCAAGTGGGGTGTTAAATGAGGCTGCAATTCCGGCTGCAACGCCACAACCGGTGAGGGTACGCATTGCATTGTGTGGAAGGTGTAGTTTATCGGCCAGTAAACTGGCACCTGTTGCACCCATATGCACTGACGGGCCTTCTCGGCCCACCGAAAAACCACTGATCAAGGCTAAAGCACCACCAACAAATTGGTTAACCGTGTTATAGAGTGGCATATGACCGTAGTATTTTTTTATTCGATGAATGACAAATGGAATACCAAGTCGATAATGTTTAAATCCAGTTGAAGCTGCAAAAAGGGCAATTAATAAGGCTGCGCCGACTGGTAATAAAACACGTTCAAGAGTAGGAAGCGTAGAAAAGTCATCAGGCTTTTCTAAGAATAAGCTTTGGAAAAACATGATTGTAAGGCGAAAGAATATGATCAGCACTGCCGCAATTAACCCTGCACTCACACCAAGTAAGCACAATTGCACAGATGTTTTAGGCTTTGCTAGTCGACGTCTTAGTCTCTCAAGCCACACGCATATTTCCTCACAGCACTTTTGAGCCGCAGTTTACCAAATCAAACTCACTAAGTCGTTGGCATTTTATATTTTTATCTTCTTTTTGGGAAAATCGAGCAGATTATAATGTTTAATGACTGAGCCAAGGTTATGGTTGCATACTTATCACTGTCATAGGTGAGTTATGTTTTTGCTTGTACATGCGCTCATCAGCTTTATTTAATAAGTCGTCAAGTGATTTTGCATCATCAGGATATAAAGCATAACCAACACTTGCGCCTACATTTAAATAACCCACCTCAGATGCAATTGGCGTTGATATTGAGTTAATAAAACGTGTTAGAGCTCGCTCAATCTGATTTTGATTTTCTATATCAGTAATGACTATGACAAATTCATCACCCCCAATGCGTGCAACACAATCTGTTTTTCGGGCTGTTTCAAGTAACCGTTTAGCAATTTCAACAAGCACGAAATCACCAACTAAATGACCATGGGTGTCATTGATGGGCTTAAATTTGTCAAGGTCAAAGTATAAACAACCAACCTTACCACCTGTGCGTTCAACACGGTCAAACTCATGATTAATAAACTTACTTAAAGCGCTTCTATTTGCAAGACCGGTAAGATGATCTGTTTGTGCCAACATTCGTATCTGTTGCTCAGCCAAAACCCGCTTGGTAATATCAAAATTGACGCCGATCATCCGTTTTCCGTAGATTCTTCCGTCGGCATTGATATAGCGAGTTCTGCCAGAAGATAAAACGATACGAAACTCAGCATGAAATTCTTCATTGTTTAGTATCGAAAGCTTGAGCTTATTTGTAACGTCCTCATAATCATCTGGGTGTAAGGTGCTCGCCCATGTTGAGTAATTGCCTTTAAAAGATGTTTTTGGAATTTCGAACAAGGTATGCATCCAGTCATCCCAGATTAATTCATTGGTTTCAAAGTTCCACTCCCAAATTCCAATGTGTGCTGCATCTGCAGCCATTGACATCCGTTGATGTAAGTTCTCAAGATCTGTTTTTGCTTGTTTTAATTCAGTAACATCTTCAGATACATCCAGTAAGTAGCGAGCTTTTCCTTGAGCGTCTCTAATTGCGAGCTTTCTGGTTCGAAGATAATGCGTTCGACCATTTATGGTCATAGGCTTCTCAGTTACAAAAAGTGTTTCGTTACTTTTTAGTACATCCCTATCTGTTTGAATAAAATTCACGGCGTCCTCATCGCTAAAAATATCAAAGTCATTTAAGCCAATGAGTTGCTCTTTAGTTTTACCTAAAAGTTGCTCACCTGCTTTATTGACATGGCTAAATGTTAGATACTCGGCCTCTTTTACGAACAGCATAATAGGTAAGTTATCGAAAATTGTTTGTGTAAACGCTTCTTGGTTTTGAATGTCGCTTAGGTCTTTAATAGTTGCAACGTAAGAGCCTGCTTCTTTTTTGCCAATGGAGCTAATTGTGAGAGTGATAGGAAAGTAGCATTTATCTTTACGTAACCCCTTTAATAGGCGGCTCTTATTTGTACTCACGTTTTCTTTTTTTTGCTGTGGGTCGCAGAATATCTCATCTAACTGCGATGATTGTTTTGGGATTAAAGTGTGGATATGTTTACCGATTAGGTGGGTTGGTTCATAGCCAAAAACAGGAAGAACTGCTGGGTTAGCGAATTCAATTACTCCTACATTATTAAAGCTAATAACGACATCTTGAACTGTATTCAGCACGGCTTCAAGTTTGGCTGATAGTAAACTTCGTGCTCTAAGTTCGACAATTCCTAATACGAACAGACTTAGGGCTAATAAGACGGATATAATTAATTTTGCAAGCGCAGCGTTATCATGGCCAGATGTATAAATGGTATAATCAGTCTCAAATACAGTCATTGAAATCATACCAATGTAGTGCATGCTTGAAATAGCACTCCCCATAATGACTGCAACGAGAATGTTTATACGTGTTTGGTTTACCTCACGCTCATTTCTAAAATCATTAATCCATAGTGCAATGCCAGAAAGAACAATTGCGACTAAAATCGATAATGAAAATAACCAAGGTTCATAGGCCATGTGGGCTGGCATCATCATTGCCATCATGCCAATAAAGTGCATACAACCAATACCAGCCCCCATAAGTACACTTCGAAAAACTAGCCCTTTGCCACGCCCAATAGTGGGGGAAAGAACAATATAACTTGCAAAAACGCTTGGCAAAATAGAGATCAAAGTGACCGTGATGTTGTATTCAACAGCGATAGGAAGTTTATAGGCGAGCATACCTACAAAATGCATACCCCAGATACCAATACCTAAAAAGCACGATGCTAACAAAGTCCATACAAGGCTTTCATTTCTTAATTGAGAGCTTTTTATTTTTGCTGATAGTAAAAATGAAATGTAAGAAGCAAAGACCGCAGTAAGTACGGATAAGCAAACGAGTAAACTATCGTACTGCGCAGGGATTGTTTGCGAGCTAGTTAAGCTTGGACTAATGAAATGCAGCTTTAAATGATCTATCACTGTGATGGTCCCTCATCGCATAACTTTTACATGGGTAAAAAGTACTACAATTAAATGTTAGTTCAATGCGAATATGTTAGCCAATCCTATACTAAAATATTTTCAATGGGAGGCGATACTTGATTAAAATACTCGGGTATTAGATAATTGCGACCATTATAGGTTTTGAGGGTTTTGGTATGTCAGATGAGTTGCCAATCAAGTTCAGCGATGCAGCAGCTGTTCGCGTTAAACAGTTAATCGAGGAAGAAGAAAATCCTGATCTAAAGCTACGTGTATACGTTACAGGTGGTGGTTGCTCAGGTTTCCAATATGGTTTTACTTTTGATGAAAAAGCTAACCCTGGCGATTTAGAAATTGTTAAAAATGGTGTAACGCTAGTTGTTGACCCTATGAGTATTCAATACCTAGTTGATGGTACCGTTGATTACACAGAAGGCCTTGAAGGGGCTCGCTTTTTTGTGAATAACCCGAACGCAACTACAACCTGTGGTTGCGGAGCCAGCTTCAGCGTTTAATTATTTATGAAAGCCACTTGATGTGGCTTTTTTATTGCTTTAACTTCTCATAATATCCTGCCTCTGCTAAATTTTACGCATTATTAGAAGGAATTTTGCGTTGCCAAATATAACTACAACAATAGAAAAGAAACCCTATATTTTAGCTATCGCCATTGTTTTGGTGATTATATTGTGGATGCTATCCGGCGATAGCAAAGCAGATCAAAACGCGCAGCAAAGTAAAGAACAAGCCCAAGAGCGCTTGCCTAAAGTGCAGGTGATGTCATTAGTTGCTAAGAAAATAAATAAAAACCTGACCTTTTACGGTAAATCAGAGCCTGACAAAATCGCAAATATTAGCGCTAGGCAAGCAGGACAAGTACTCGAAATCTTGGTTGAAGAAGGTCAGTTTGTAAAACAAGAACAGGTTATTTTACGCCTCGATAAGTCTGATTTAGCCGCCCAAATTACATCAGCAGAAGCCTTAGTGGCACAGTATCAAACTGAATACGAAGGCGCCCTTAAGCTAAATCAGCAAGGTTTACAGAACAAAGTATTAACCATGCAAGCGCAAGCTATGTTGCAACAGGCTAAAGCAACCTTAGTTAGCCTTGAATTAAAACTAGAGCGCACTGAAGTACGCGCTGCTTTTGATGGCGTTATTAACAAACGTTTAGTCGAAATAGGTGATTATGTTGGCATAGGCGACCCTATTTTACAGCTCGCTGATTTAGACCCGTTAATTGTTAGAGCCGATGCGACTCAAAAAGAAGTGCAAGGCTTAGAAGTCGGGCAAGCTACTTTTGCTCATGTTTTAAATGACAAAACCTATCCTGGTCGTATTCGTTATATTGCATCTGTTGCTGATGACAGCACCAATACATTTCGCATCGAAGCGGCGTTTGAAAACCCAGGAATGAAATACAAAGCAGGTTTTTCGACTCAGCTAAATATTGAGTTGCCAACTGAGCCTGCAATGTTATTAAGCCCGGCTTTTATGGCCCTTGATGATCAAGGTAATATCGGCGTAAAAGTCGTGAATGACGATAATATTGTTGAGTTTAAATCGGTGAATCTGGCTAAAAGTACCGAGCAGGGGGTTTGGCTATGGGGTTTAGGCGAACAAGCGAATGTCATTACCCTTGGTCAAGGTTTTGTGCGTGCCGGTGATAAAGTTGAGCCAGTGTTTACTGAAACTACGAGCAACTAAGTATGAAAAACTTAATCGAAGCGTCGTTGACTCACACGCGTACAGTTTTATCTATTTTCATCTTGTTGCTGATCTCGGGCTGGGTGACATATCAAACCATCCCTAAAGAAGCGAATCCTGATGTCACCATTCCTTTTATCTATGTGTCGATTATTCATGACGGTATTTCCCCTGAAGATGCTGAGCGGCTATTAGTTAGGCCAATGGAGATTGAGCTCCGCTCGATTGAAGGCGTAAAAGAAATGTCGGCGGTGGCAAGTGAAGGGCATGCCTCTGTGACCCTTGAATTTATCGCGGGTATGGATCCCAAAGAAGCCTTAGCGGATGTGCGAGATAAAGTCAGCTTAGCTAAGGCGAAACTGCCTTCTGAATCAGAAGAACCAGAAGTTCATGAAATTTTGATGGAAGACGAGCAACCGACTATTACATTAACCTTATCCGGTGATGCGCCAGAGCGAGGTTTGTTAACCCTTGCTCGTAACCTTAAAGATGAACTAGAAAGCATTTCTAGCGTATTAGAAGTTGATGTAGGTGGTGATCGCGAGGACATGGTCGAAATTGAGGTCGATCCACTGGCGATGATTTCTTATGGCTTAGAACCGAGTGACATCATTCAACTGCTATCAAATAACAACCGCTTAGTTGCTGCCGGTACACTTGATACTGGTAAAGGACGCTTTGCTGTAAAAATCCCATCCGTGTTTGAGACGATTCAGGATGTCATGGAGCAACCCGTGAAAGTCGTTGGCGATAGGGTGGTACGTTTTATGGACGTAGCAAAAATTCGTCGAGCGTATAAAGACCCAACCTCAATCGCACGTATTAATGGCCGCCATGCGGTTTCGCTGGAAGTAAAAAAACGTGCTGGTGAAAATATTATTGATACGGTCGAACAAGTGAAGCAAGTGGTCAATGAGGCCAAGAAAATATGGCCTGATCATATACGCGTTGATTACACCGGCGACATGTCAAAAGACGTAAAGATGATGCTTTCTGATCTGCAAAATAATGTGCTGTCTGCCGTATTATTGGTGGTTATCGTTATTGTGGCGGTACTTTGGTCGCGCACGGCATTTTTTTTTGGTATTG
>NZ_JACSOG010000039.1:0-36559 GCF_014349195.1 Pseudoalteromonas sp. BZK2
GTTGGATTTTGGATCTGAGAAAAAAGAAGCAGCCTAGCCGTTAAGCTAGACTGTAGAAGCCCAGTGATCAGAGCGAAGCGATGTCGCAGGGTAGTTCACAAAAGGATGTCAGATGAATGAAACCCATGACTTGATTCGTTCTGAGTGCGTCTATCAGCTTAAAAAATTATGAGCACAGCCAGTTTGTTTGATGATTTAGTTACAACCTTAAAAGACTCTGCGGCACCTGTGTACATAAGGTGGTATTAAAAATGAATTTGCCCAAAGGCTGGCATTGTTAAATTATTTTTTTGAAAATGAGCGCAAAATTCATCAATTGATATTGTCGATAAATTTTCAATTTAAAAAGGTTTAAAAAAGGCATCGATAGAAAAGGCAGCTGAATTAATGTTAGAGACAAGGGCGAGTTATACGGCTCAATCCCTTGGGAAAAAGTTTTCTAGATCATCAAATATAGCTAGTTCACTTTTATAGCATTCGTAAAAACAATAGATACAAGAAGTTCATACTGGCATCCCGAATCGTAAAGTAAAAGTGGTAACAATCTATGGGTGAATCCCCCTTAAGAGAAACCTGCCAAACTGGTTTTGCTATTACATATGAATAAACTATTTGGAGAATCGTATGTTATCAGCAAATGACGAGGCTGAGTTTATGCTCAAAATGATGTTAAGTATCATACAGTAAAGTGGGGTAGGTCTGTTAAGTTAGTTGATATTGGTTCTCGAACAATTTGTATATCTCAACTTCAGAAAAATGCACTATTGTTTAAGAGGCTAAGAGTTTTACTTAAAGAAAAAGTTTTTTAGCGGATAAAAGTACTAATTTTTTTTGTTATGTTAAATTGGTCTTTTTATAACAATTTAGCGTATAACTGCTAAAGCAACTATTAGAGCGAAAGTAGTGAATATCATTGTTTTTAGCAATTCAATGCTTATGAATTTTACAGAGTGAGCTAAGCCTCTATTTCAGGTTATCACTTTTCTACACTTAAATAATATGTTGTCCGTCAGGCCAATTAATCCTTAATTGTGAAGTTTTGAGTCAATTTAATATAGGGAACTACACTAATGTGGTTTACGAATAAGAAACTGTTATCTGAAATGGCTTTTTTAAGAGATCAAGTTGCTGAGTATGAAAATATTAAGCAGGAACTGAAAGAAGAA
Organism: Pseudoalteromonas sp. BZK2; assembly: GCF_014349195.1. Taxonomy (NCBI): domain Bacteria; kingdom Pseudomonadati; phylum Pseudomonadota; class Gammaproteobacteria; order Alteromonadales; family Pseudoalteromonadaceae; genus Pseudoalteromonas; species Pseudoalteromonas sp. BZK2. Next base: position 1,167 of record NZ_JACSOG010000039.1, read on the forward strand.
ATGCTGTATGTACTGGTTGGCAAAAATGGAGAAATTCTTAGAGCTAATCAACACTTTGCAAAAGCTATGGAAAGCACTGTTGAGGACTTAAATGGAAATGAAATAAGTAGCTTACTTATAAAAAAAGCATTAGATAAGCCTCACACGCAGAAGTTTTTGTTAGCTTTAAAAAAAATGAACCACTGGCACGGAGCTTTGCAATTAAAAACTAAATCGGACCGTGAACTATGGCTTAGAAGTATTGTTCAGCCAACAAAAGAAGGGCTTGCTATTTTTTCCTCTGAACTTACTCGAACTATTACACTTTCCAGAGAGAAAGAAGATATGATTGCTGCTTTGAGTCGTTCTTCGGCAGTAATTGAGTTTACTTTGGACGGCATAATTTTGAACGCTAACGATAATTTTCTAAGTTCTATGGGGTACTCTAAAAACCAGATACTAGGGAAGCATCACAGTATTTTTTGCGACTCTGAAGAAGTAAGCTCTAATGCTTATATTCAATTTTGGTCCAAGTTGAAAAGTGGTCAATATATCACCGGGAGGTTCAAAAGATTCGACAGTTATGGTAACGAAGTATGGCTTGAAGCTTCATATAACCCAATACACGACGATAATGGTGACTTGTATAAAGTTACCAAGTTTGCGACCGTCATAACAGATCAAATGAGAAGGGAGCAAGCTATCTCAGAGACAGCTGGGATTGCATATGATATTTCAAAACAAACAGACTCAGATGCGGAAAGTGGATTAGGTGTGGTTAAACAAACAATTTTAACTATGAATGCTCTTTCAAAGAAACTTGAAACTGCGAGCGAAGGGATAAATAAACTCGATATACAGTCAGAAAAGGTGTCCCAGCTTGTTGATAGTATAAAAGGCATAGCAGACCAAACAAATCTATTAGCACTAAATGCTGCTATCGAGGCTGCGAGGGCTGGTGAGCAAGGACGTGGCTTTTCAGTGGTTGCAGATGAAGTAAGACAATTAGCATCAAGGACTAGTTTAGCTACTGAACAGATAATTAGCGTAGTTTCAGAAAACAAAGTGCTAACCAAAGACGCTGTTACCCAAATTGAAGATAGTTTAGTAGAAGCTAAGGATGCCTTGGATTTATCAAATAGTGCAGGGCAAGTAATTGATGATATACAAAAAGGCGCTAAAGAAGTAGTTCAGGCTGTGGGACAATTTAAAACGAACCTTTGATTAGATTAGAACTTGTGACTTCTCACTGCCTTATCAGGCGATGTTTCTTATTTCGTTAGCCGTTGCTCGATAGTATCGAGGCTTATGCAGTTTCCATAAGCAGATACGACCGTCCAGCCGCCTTTAATTCCAGGATACCTTTATCTCGGATATTTAGGGCGGCGTTAAAGCCGCGATCAATATCTGTGGTACCGCAAGACGGGCAATCCCATTTACAAACCGATAAGGGCATTTCTTCCATTTTATGGCCGCAACAGTGGCATGTCTTAGAGCTGGCTTACCACTTGTCTAACTTTACTAGGTTTTTACCTTGTTCTTTTAATTTGTATTCCCGTTTCGCAACAAAGTTATGCCATGAGGTTGCAAGTTTGCGGTTTTTCATAATATGCTGATTTCAACGCCTTAACTATCACCGCTTGGTTTTCGTCAACGAGAGTTCGAGAGAGTTTGTGTTGAAAATCAGCGCGAGCATTCGCTACCTTTTCTTGGCATTTAGCAACACGGTATTCGAGCTTTTCATAATTAGCACTGCCTTTGGCTTTTTTGACCATCTTTGATTCGTTTTTACTTTCAATATAGCTATGCTGGTTCTAAGTGTACTTATACATGTTGAGAGGTTTCTTTACAGGTAATAGCTTTTAATAAACATTTTTTACTTACTAATACAAAAGCATGTCGTAATTTTTATATTTTAGCGTTATTGTAAGTAGGTACAAAATATTGAAGGAACAAAAGTGGATAACTGCAGTGTTTTCATTATAGATGATGAGGGTATTACTACCTTACAGTTAGAGCATGCATTAGAGGGAGTAGGGGATATTACGACCTCTACTAACAGTTATGAAGCAGTTGCTCTATTAGAGAAAGTAAAACCAGACATCTTAATTCTAGACCTAGAAATGCCGAAAGTCAGCGGTTTTGATATCCTAGAGACGATCCAAAAAAAACCAAGCCTTGCCAATATAAGAACAATAGTGATCACATCCCACAGTGCTCCTGCAATAGAAGAAAGAGCGCTATCTCTAGGGGCGATAGACTTTATTTCAAAGCCTTTAAATTTAATTCTGTGCCGTATTCGTATTGAAAACCATATTAAAATTATAATTCAAGAAAAAGCGCTACTACAGGCTCAGACAGAGCTTTTCACCGAAAAGGAACATCTTAGAATTACTTTAGATTCGATAGCTGACGCTGTTATCTCCACGGACATAAATGCAAATATTGAGTATATGAACCCTGTAGCACAGAGGCTTACAGGATGGTCCGAAACTGCTGCAAAAGGTCGTCATATTAAAGAAGTGATGCAGCTAGCTGATGCTACAACTAAAGTTTCGTCAATAAACCCATTGGTTGTTGCATTAAATGAAAATAGACCTGTTGCGATGGCTTTAAATACCCAATTAACTAGCAAGCAGGGTATTATTCATCGAGTCGAAGACAGTGCCGCGCCTATTCTCGATAAAAATAAAAATCAATGCGGAGCTGTCATGGTTTTTCAAGATGTTAGCGAAACTTTTGCTATGTCTTTGCAGATGACCTATCTATCTCATCATGATCAATTAACAGCATTACCAAATCGAGTCTTGCTTCATGACAGGATAACTCAAAGTATAGCAAGAGCTTCTTATAAAAAAACAAAAGTAACTTTAATGTTACTTGATTTAGATAAGTTTAAATTTATCAACGACGCCTTAGGTCATCACATTGGTGATGAAATAATTGCACATATAGGCCACAGTTTAGATAGGTTCGCTTGTAATGATGTAACAGTTGCTCGTGTAGGAGGAGATGAGTTTGCACTCGTTATACCTCATTCAGCTAATTCATTGAGTTTAGAGCCTCTTGTTAACGAAGTTCTCAATGTTATTAGCAAACCTTTTAGGTCTGGTGGTGAACAACATATACTTACTGCAAGTTTAGGTATAAGTGTTTACCCTGACGATGCTTCAAGTGTTGAAGAGATGCTTCGCCACGCAGACTCTGCGATGTATAAAGCAAAGAATGAACCTGCAAATAGTTACTTTTACTTTAGTGATGAATTACAGATTGAAATGAATAGACGTCTGGAGGTCGGAAATATATTAAGAAAGGCACTAGAAGAAAATGATCTCGAACTTCATTATCAACCTAAATATGATTTGAATAATGATTCACTTATCGGTGTAGAGAGCTTAGTTCGTTTAAAAGATGGTCAAGGTGGGTTTATTTCCCCAGTTCACTTTATTGAATATGCAGAAGAAGCGGGGCTTATTTTTCGTTTAGGGGAGCAAGTTCTTGAAAAAAGCTGTATCGCTGCAAAAAAATGGCTTGATAAAGGGTTGCCTATTAAAGTTGCAGTAAATGTATCGGCTAAACAATTCACAGATACTAAACTTGTAGGTACAGTGGCAGAGATCCTTGAAAGAACCCAATTACCTAGTCGTTATTTAGAGTTAGAAGTAACGGAATCGGCTTTGATTGAAAGCTTTGAATACACTGTAAGTCAATTAAAGCTTATTTCTGAAATGGGGGTGAGTATTGCTCTTGATGACTTTGGAACTGGTTATTCTAGCCTTTCATATTTAAGGTTGTTCCCATTGGATGTACTAAAAATAGACCAATCTTTTGTTCGTGATATGAATGACGATGTTCAAGCGCTCAATATTGTTACGACTATAATAGATTTAGCTTGCACTCTTAATTTACAAATTGTAGCTGAAGGTATCGAGACAAAAGGACAGCAAGATAGGCTTCGAGCGCTAGGTTGTCAGATGGGGCAAGGCTACTTACTTAGTAAACCTTTAAATTGCGGCAAGTTTGAAGAGCTAATTATGAGCAGTAAAGTTGAACAGGTAACTTGTTCTTGAGCTTAATCATTTATTAAAATAGTAGGCCTTAGTATTGTTATCCAACAAAGGACTAGTCTTATAAGTGTATTTTCGTCTATGAAGCGCCTTGATAGTACAACTGTATCATGACGTGTGAAAATATACTCCATTGGGGCATTACTAAACTTTTCTCTTTTAAAACTAAGGGAATTCGAATTTCTTTGTGATTAGCAAACATCTGTAATATCTGATAGTTATCACTCACCTAATGCTTTGAAAGGTTTCAGTATAAATGGAAAAATTAAAAGAGCTTATGCTTTAAAACACAATAATAAAGATGTAATGTGAAGTTAGCTTTCATTTACATAGATGAATGGGGGGAGTTTAGACAATCGAGCAGCTCTTTTAATTTTATAGTCTTATCGATACATTAAATGGACTACTTACTTCATAGTAAGCAATCCATATTAACTTTTATCCCATTTCGCTCAAGACGTTTGTAATAGCTGTATCAAGTTTCTCTTGAATGTCTTTCGGGATTCGTCCAAACTCATAAGAAAAGTTTCTCCCTTTCACCTTTTTGCGAGCAAACTGATCTTTATTTTCAAATTTGAATAACGTCGTTACAACTGGTTTATCTGTAGTAGGTTTGAAGGACTTAGACTCATCAGCTATTAGTTTGCTGAGTTTGTCTTTAAGGTCTTCTTTGATTAAGCCACCGTCAACTTTTAGCTCATTCACTTTACTTTTTAACTCTTCAATGAAATCACTTAGTTGATCACCTAATAAAGCCTGTGTTGCTATTAGCGCTTTATAGTCACTATGGTTGAGTAATGAAATATCTGGAAAAACAGAAATTAAATCACTATCGATTGTTGCGGCTTGGAGTGCTTTGCTTACCTTTGATTGACTTAAGCCATGGCGTTCAGCTAACTCAGCTTGGTTCAACTTTTTGCCATGCTCAGCTAAGTATGCCTCTTTGTCTCGTTCTAGGCGTAATCCAATTTCACGTAAGCTGTGCTCTTTAACTGACTGTAGTGATGTAGCGAGAGCCTTTGCATCGCTTAGGCTGATTTCGTCATCTGTAACTAACATTGAGAAAGCTCCTATAGAACCGCTTTTCTCAAGTACATAAGCGCGACGACGCGAACCATCAAGAACGTCAATCTTATTATCAGGCAGGCGTCGACCAATTGCTGGGTAGAACTGTTGGTTATCTAATGTTGATAAGTCTTGTAGCGACTCTTCTGTTAATAGTGATTGTTCTCGCCCATTGATTTCAAAAGTGACGACTGTATTTGATTTAAGCTGCTCATATGACAACGTAACAGGGGTGAACGTAGCTTTTTGGCCCGATTTTAACGTCCAAACTTTACTTTGCCCAACGCTAACCACCCCAAGGTGTTGAGATAACACATCTTCAAGTGGCGTTTGGCTCTTTTCCGCCTCAAGCTTCAGGCGCTTGGCTAGGCTTTCTATGTGATTTTTATTACTGTCAGCAATCGCTTCTTGTGAACCTGGCGCATTACCTAGTGGAGAAACTGAACCTCTTTTTTTAGCCATTCTTACTGCTCCTTCTCTTGCTCACGCCATACTTTTTGAATATCACGATGTATTTGGCTTGTAACTTCATATCCATTTTGTTGTGCGTTCTGGAACGTCATTTTGGTTTTAGGATATTCACTTTTCGACATATCAAATACGGTAGATAGTAATGATGACGCTTGTCTCACTGCCTCGCTATTGTTGAACTCAGTTGAGTAAAGGTAGGATGAAAAACTATCATATAAGTTGTTTTGCAAATCAGTTGTTGTTGAGCTTTCTTTATGATTAGTTAGTAATATTTTCATAAAATCATAGCCAGGGTGTTTCGCATTCTTAAGTAGTGTCCATACTTGAGGGATGTAACTAAAATATGAGCATGTAGCATCAATATCATTTTCAGTAACAGACAATGGAAAAATGACACTCGTACCAGCGTAATATGCGTTGTATGTCGCGTAGCCTAGCGATGGAGGCGTATCAATGATAATAATGTCGAATTCATCTTTAACTTGCTCAATGATATCGTGCAATATTGAGTAAGGAGAGCTTAGTTGTTGATTGAATACCGCTTCATGGAACCAGCCTTCAATTGCTCGGTCTGATTGTGAAGCTGGTAAAATACGTAAGTTAGGAATAGTTGTCGGCAAAAACGCTTCACTGATAGCTTCTTTTAGTGTTTCGTTTTCATCAAGCTCATAGTTTCCCATAATTAAGTCACCAACAGATAGACACCCTTCTTCTGCTGATTCAGGAGCGTAATACATTGATAAAGTGCCTTGGCCATCCATATCAATTAAGCCAACACGATAGTTTTGATGGAACTCAGTCGCCAGGCCAGATGCAGCTGTCGCTGCAGTAACAGTCTTACCAACACCGCCTTTTTGATTTTGAACAACTATAACTTGTAGGTCTTGGCTTTCACTGCGAACAAATGGTAATTGTTTCTTTAGCTCCCCAGGAAGTGAATCTCGAACTTTGTATACTTCCTCAATATCCAATAGCCACTGGCTCTCTTCATGTCTTCTAGGGTTGATTTTTAGAGATTTGCAATATTTGTCTAAAGTTCGTGCATCAATATCTAAGTATGCCACTGCTTCAGCTTTAGTAAACACTCGGAGCTCTTTCCGGTGGTTATTTAGAAGGCGTCTATTACGGCGCTGAATATATAACTCTGAGCCGTCCTTTAGCTCGTCAAATGCAATATCTGTGGCTTCTACTTTAGAGATAGTCATCATGAACCTTATTGTATGTGTTTTTTTATAGTGTATGCTTTAATTTTTGGCGGGTAAAGCGAAAATTGAGGTATGGTTTGATTTTTGATTTTTGGTTTTTTTGTTTGAGGGGAGTATTTATAGGCGACTCTGGGTTTATATAAGGGACTCAAAGTATGTTTACTATGCAGTGAGAAGTATAGAACCTTATAGTCAACTCCTTCGGGTGCATCGCTCCTCTAAAACTGATATCCGTTAGCGTGGTGGTAAACTTTCTATGCAATAATGTGATAATTACCGCTCTATAGTATTTTGAATTTAATAGTGATATCACTGGCAATAATGTATAATTTTTCGTCTGTTCATTTGAACTTGATTGGTGTTAGAAGCTAGAAGTACAAGGTCTATTGATTTCAATGTAGTCATCCTTACTTACATTTCATTGATTTTTGTATCAGGTTAGGCTTAAATTTTTATTGAAATAGGCTTTATGAGGGGCTTTCTTGGATTACTTTGATACGATATTAGCAAATTCTAATTTAATTAGGCGACATGCATCACTTAAAGTGGACTTAGCTGTTCCTGCTCAAGAGTTTATGTGGCAAGTTTTACAAGATGCACTTGAGACTTTAGAGGTTAGCCGTGTTTCTGTCTGGTTATTGAGTTCAAACTCTGACAGTGAAATTTTGGAATGTGTAGCAAATACTGATTGGGGTAAAAATGGTGTACCGAATGAATTACCTTATTTAGTGAAAGATGAAAACCCTCAGTATTTTGAGGCAATCGACTTCGGGGCACCAATCGTTGTTCAGAATGCGATTTTAGATAGTCGAACTTGTGGTTTTTCAGACACCTATTTAATTAAAGAGAATGTCAAATCAATGCTTGATACTATCATCTTTAGTGAAGGTTACCCAATAGGAGTAGTGTGCTGCGAACAAAAGGGGGACTATCGTAGATGGAATCGTGATGAAGTTCATTTTGCAGAGTTAGTTGCAGATTGCTGTACATATCGGTTTATGGTTCAAAAACAGGCAAAGTTGGAAGAAAGGCTCATTAATTTAGCATTCTGCGACGAGTTAACCGGTGTTTATAATAGGCGGTACTTTTTCGAATCCATAAATAAAATAATAAGTCTTCATATGCGAAAAAGAATGCCATTGACAGTCGCATTTATTGATTTTGATAATTTTAAGTCGATTAATGATACTTATGGACATCAAGTTGGTGATGAGACCCTTATTGGTTTTACTGCAATAGCTCAGGAGCACTTGAGGAGTGAAGATTTAATTTATCGATTTGGCGGCGAAGAGTTTCTCATTGTATTTCAAGGTATAGATGTGCATGACGCTAAAAAAGCCTTAATCAGGTTACAAAGTGCAGTACAAACTATTCTAGTTAATCAAGCAAGTACAAAGCTACATTTTACCTTTAGTGCTGGAGCAATCGAGCTTATAGACAATTCGTTATCTATTGAAGAAGTTATAAGCAAGGCTGATAGGCTTTTATATAAAGCTAAAAAGGATGGCAAAAACCGTATTGAAATTTAATGCATGTTAAAAGTTCATCACGGAATTTGAATATATCCGCAAGTAATCGCGACAGGTGTTATTTTGCTTCTCTTGGTTGGACATTCGATTTAAGGATTTTTAAAGCAGAAAGGACGCTTTTGATTATTGAGGTTGGCACTTTCTTGTCGCATAAGTTGCTTCGAATAAATTACTTTTTGAATTAATTAAAGTCATGTGTTTTGTGGATTAGTCTACTCTTATAACTAAAGCATTATCTCTATAGTCAGTTAATGAAGTGCCTTTATTGGGGTGTAAATATCATGGAAGAAGAAAAGGCTTCACATAAGTTCAAGCTATATATGTCAGCTTTTAATACTGTACTTATTTTAATAGGTATAGTTTGTTTAATATATTCAGGGGTACTAATTGTTGAAAACTATTTTTAGTTTGATTAAGCCTCTGCTATCGGTCACTATCATTTAAGTTGCTTAACTAAAGGCGGCTCTCTCATCTTGATACCTAAATCTTTGATAGCTTGATTCCATGCTAGTACATCGCCCTCATTAGAGCTAAAACACTAATAGGGGGCAAAGTCGCTTTGAAGTTAGAAATGCTGGCAAAACGGAACATAAGTAGCATTGATGTCGCATAGAACACAAATCTTTAAAATATATTAATTAAACCAGTGGCAACTCTCCAGATTACATGCGTATTCTAGTTGTTGTTTTCATCGTTGTTAATTTAAATTGGCCATAGATCGTTGTTTTTAATAATTAATTTTTTAGTTCTTTATTTGTAGTTCTTATACAACAAATTCGTTGTCTAATGTAGCTAATACAATTCGCCAAGCTTTGATTGTTACTTACCTACAACTATTTTCGAACCGTCAGTAATGTCTGGGGGCATGCTATTGCCTGACACTCTGAATAGGAATGTGCTGCTAGGGCGCTTAATTTGGATCTCTCCTAAACTGATTGAGTAGGCTAGGCGATCTTCGCATGGGTTGGGGAACCTGAAGCAACTGAAAAGTCTGCGATAGGTAGTTCTGTGCTTGAAGGGGTAAGTTTGCTAAGCATAATTACAAAATACTGTATAAATAAACAGTGATTTTAGATGTGAATATTCCACATTACAACTAAGAAGTTTCTTTTAGGTTCGCGCTCTATGTGATTTCATCAATTATTAGTTAAATTTAAACCTTTTTCCCAGAATCGGGCGCGATTTAACGCATATGATAGCTTTGGCAAAAATATATGAGCTGGAGTGACTATGGATTTATGTTCAATTTCTTCGGAAGACGGTGATAAAGCTGTTTTCTTCAATGGGGTTTTGATTGCATACTATAATGCAGCAACTGATGAGCCAAACGTGTTATCATTTGTTGAAAGTGTTGCTGATAATTTGAGTAACGCTTCTGGTGCAAATATTAAAAAGGCGAAAATAGACAAAGCTCCTGACTTTGTTCATTGGGAGCAGAGCAAACAAGTAGAGAATATACTTTGGCCTAATAAAACAGCTAAACCTCCTATTTCTGATCTTTTCTCTCCAATCGAGCTAAATTCTCAACCATAAACATTCATAACAGTTTATCGCTTGACCGCTAAATTTTGCCTTCGCAGGTGCGGTCAAGCACCCCTTTTATCTAAAAGATAGAGAGTGCTTTATCTCTCATAAACTGGTTGTATTTCCTCTCTTTAAAAGTAACATCTGAGAGCTTTTCGTTTTTATTGAACTAAATAGTTAGTCTCATCAAAGCAGTATTCCATTATTACAGCCAAAGTGATATATTTACTTTTCAAGTTAATATAACGTTAACGTACAAGAAATGAGCTATGGACAGTCTATTCCGCAAAGAAGTGCTGGAGCATAAAAGACACAGATTAGAAGGAACAGTGTCGATTATTCAGCCACCAATTTTTAAAAGACTCACAGTGTTGATATTAGCGATCGTCATTGTAAGTTTTGTCTTTTTGAGTCTTGGGCAATACACCCGTAAAGAACGAGTTATTGGGGTGATAGAACCTGATGCAGGTATACTGCGCATTGAAGCTTCTCAATCGGGTTTGATTTCTGAAGTATTGGTTTCTGAAGGGCAATTTGTTAAAGCTGGTGCAACGCTTGTTAAAATTGCTTCAGCTAAACATAGCAGTCAAAAATTGGAGTTAAATCAAGCCTTGCTGAATCAATACCAGTTTCAGCTTAGCTCTCTTGAGCTACAAATAAAACAGCAGCAAGCGCAAGATATTCTAGACCTTGAACAATTGCGATTACAAAAAAAATCGCTTGAGCAGAGTTTATCTGAACTGGATAGGCAGTCAACCATATTCAAAGAACGGCTAGCTTTGAACAAACAGATGGTAGAGCAAGTTGGCACTTTAAAAGGCACTGGATTTATCTCTGAGTTAGAATTGCAAAAACAAAAAGATACATTGTTGTCCCTACAACAACAGGCATCGAGTATTAAGTCTGAGCGAGTTTCTTTAGCCAGCCAGTTAAAACAACACGAAAAGCAAATTAAGCAACGTCCGTTGCAGCAATACTCTCACATTGCTCAACTTGAGTCACAAAAGGCTGATTTACAAATGCGGCTTTCATCAATTGAACAGCAGCGTTTAGGTGAACTACGAGCTCCTAAATCTGGTATCGTGAGTGGTTTAACAGCTAAAGTTGGCAAAACTGTCTCGACAGGGCAAATGTTGATGTCTGTGTTACCTGAAAATAGTGACATGCAGGCAATAGTATATGTACCAACCTCGGCATTTGGTTTTGTTGATGTAGGGCAAAATGTACGTATTCGCTATCACTCATTCCCTTACGAGAAGTTCGGTGTATACGACGGTACAATTACAGAAATTAGTAGTTCAGTGATTTTACCGGAAGAGGTTGATTCTCAGACCATTTTAACTGAGCCAGCTTATCGTGTGGTTATTACTTTAAATGATCAAGCTATTCAAGCTTATGGCAAAGCAACACCCTTGAGAGTCGGTATGAATCTCGATGCTGATATTGTTATTGAAAAGCGTTCGTTATTACGTTGGCTATTTGATCCGGTATTTAGTATTAGAGGTCAATTTCATTAGTGAAAAAATGATCTCTTTCAATAACAATAATAAGGCAGTTTTAAATGCATGCAAAAGATGAAAATGTAGTGAACAAGCTACAATTTTGGTCAAGGAAATCATTGCCCATTATTTTACAGTCTGAAGCGGCAGAATGCGGTTTGGCAAGTCTAGCTATGGTGGCTTGTTTCCATGGTTACCAAACCGATTTAGTGTCACTTAGAAGAAGGTTTAGCATATCTTTTGAGGGAGCAACACTACTCGACATTATAGGTTTCGCTGAGCACTTAAAGTTAAGTACTAGGCCATTACGTATTGACCTGGAAGATCTTGACGCGTTACAAACTCCGAGTATCCTGCATTGGGACTTAAACCATTTTGTAGTGCTTAAAGAGGCCAATGAAAAGCGAATCGTCATTCATGACCCAGCAAAGGGTGAACAAACACTTACACTTGAAGAAGCATCAAAACATTTTACAGGAGTTGCATTAGAGCTCAATCCAACTAAAGACTTTGAAAAACGTGAAAGTAAACCGAAACTTAGGTTTTCTGATTTCTGGAGCCGAATTTCGGGCCTTAAAAGTTCTTTAATATTGATTTTCATATTATCGATTCTCCTACAAGTTTTTACTCTTGCAGCGCCTTACTATATTCAGTTGGTGATAGACGATGTGGTCCTCACTGGCGATACCTCATTGTTAACAGTACTAGCAATAGGCTTCTTTTTGGTATTAGTGTTTGAAATAGCAACTAATGCGCTTAGAGGCTTTACCTTATTGCATTTTGGTAATCAGATGAATATCCAACTTGGTGCCAATTTATTTCACCATTTGGTGCGTTTGCCTTTATCGTACTTTGAAAAACGTCATATGGGTGATGTCGTCTCACGATTTGGTTCTTTAAAGCAAGTTAAACAGTTATTGACGACGGGTGTAATTGAAGCAATTATTGACGGTCTAATGGCGATAATTACTTTGGCAATGATCTTCTTTTATAGTCCATCCTTATCAGCTGTTGTGCTAGTGGCAGTATTTGCTTATGCTGCGGTACGTGTTGCTATGTACAAGCCTTATCGTTCGATCAGTGAGCAAGAAATAATGGCTCTGGCTGAAGAAAACTCAAACTTCATGGAGACAGTCCGCGGTATTCAAACCATCAAGTTGTTTGGTTCTGAGGCGAAACGTGAAGGTCAATGGCAAAATCGTTATGCTAATGCTATCAATCAAAATATTCGTATTGGTAACTTCAATATAGGCTACGAAGCAGTAAACAGAGCTCTTTTTGGAATTGAAAATATCGTGGTAGTGTATATGGCTGCGCTATTAGTAATTCAAGGAGGATTTAGTACAGGAATGTTATTTGCTTTTATGTCTTATAAGCGTCAGTTTATGGAGAAAACAGCCAATCTAATTGAGAAGTTTATCGAGTTTAAAATGCTTGGTTTACACTTCGACCGTATTGCCGATATTGCATTAACAGAAAAAGAAGAACTTCAACCAATCTATCTCAGCCCCCATACAATCAATGGTGAAATTGAAGTTAAAAATGTCTGTTTTTCATATTCTCATGCAACCCCAAATATATTAGAACATTTAAACTTAAAGATTAATTCAGGGGAATCAGTTGCAATCACCGGTCCTTCAGGATGTGGTAAATCAACTTTGTTAAAAATATTATTGGGTCTGAATTTACCTCAGTCAGGTGAAGTGTTGATAGATGGAGTTTCCCTTGAGAAAGTAGGGGCGAGGCAATATCGTCAACAAATAGCAGCAGTGATGCAAGATGATGAGTTACTTTCAGGTTCAGTTTCGGACAATATCTCTTTCTTTGATAGCCCTGTTGATATGGCACGTGTTGTGTATTGTGCCCAATTAGCTTCTATACATGATGATATAGCAAATATGCCAATGGGTTATGAAAGTTTAATTGGAGACATGGGGTCAAGTCTTTCTGGTGGGCAAAAACAACGTATCATACTCGCGCGCGCTTTGTATAAGCAACCAAAGATTTTATTTATGGATGAAGCCACTAGCCATTTAGATACAAATCTGGAAACTAGTATAAACGAGGCTATATCAAGGCTGAACATCACACGTGTAATCATTGCGCATCGCAAAGAGACAATTGCATCTGCTGACAGAGAAATAAGATTAGATAAGAAAATGAATACCTTAGAAGATATTATAGCTGAAGCATAGTAAGCAGCTCTAGCTAGAAGCCGAAAGGTGGTCGAATTCAGGTATCCGTAAAGCAAAGTCCATGTTATCAGGCCCAAATATGACTAAATTCGAGGTAGCTAAGAATTTTAGGGTTAGCCCACGTTGAATAAGTGGCCAATCAGAAGCTGAGAAATATAAAGGTTTTTATCTTTGAACTTGAGTCTCACTGTGTGGATATCCATATAATAATTAGGCTGTGCTATTACTCTACAGACCACCACTAATGCCAATTCAAGCTCAGTCTTATACATGGGCAATTGATTTGTCAAAAAATGGAATATTAAAATATTAAGCAAAATATCGCTGTGATTTGCAAAGCCGCCTTAATTCATAGGTAATAGCACCATTAGATATAATATTTAAGGATAGTTATGATGAAAAAGATACTTTTACTTAGTTTGACAACTGGAGTAATTGGTTGTGCGTCAACTCCATCAGAAACAATAAAATGTAAGAGGCATGGGTAGAACATACATATACTCCACCAGTGCGGCACAATATGAATGAGAGGGAAGGCCCCATACCTTTCCGTTCTTGTAGCCTTATGAAAAATATCGTAAGTAATAAAGTGAGTACGGAAACATTTGATTTTGGAGTTCAGAAGATAACTCGATATGACAAATTAGTTACAATTTGTATTCGACATTGCAAAAAGCCAAACCATGAGATCAGAAAGTGGTTTTATCAGAAGGGGAATTGTCAATGATCTTCCACTACTTGAGTAAGGTACAATAGAGGTTCCTTTTAGCGGTGTAATTTCTGAGGGGGAGGCCTATCCAAGTTGAAGGCCCATATAATTCGCGCTATGCGCTGGCCTTTGAAAGAATAAAGTTGTCTCTATAAAGTAAATTTGAAGTGTTTAGGCTTGGCTTCATATATAGTTCAGAAATGAAAACAAGCCATTGGTTTTAATTACCAGTATAAGCTTTTTTGTAAGAGCACTTTATACAATCAATTAGCCTGTCTAAAACTACTAAATTCATTTTGTTCGGTGGAAAATCAGCAGAGGATGACAGTTTATTTCTATTCTGTACTAGTCTCTGATTATCTTCCTCTAGGAAGGCGAGAGTACCTTCTACGTATTCAGCCCATAAAAATGGTGAGTTATCCTGTCTACTATACTCTTTTTCGAGAATTTTATTTCCAATAGCTACAGCAAGTTTGTAGTTGCCGCTCATTGCATTCATTTGTAACTGGTGCCATAAAAGAGAAGAAACGTTACCGTTTTCTTTTATGTATTCATCTATTAGTTGGGCTGATTGACTATAGCAATGTTTTTCTTCTAGAATTCGCCAGCCGCTACCAGTTGTTTGGTCAAATGCTTCTATATTAAGTTTTAGAGAATCTTTCTTTATGTTTTCGTAGATGTTCTTGCAATCATCAGCGAATGAGTTACCTGATAATAGCAAAAAAATTATGGCTATGTATTTCATAATAGTACTTAAATAAAAATGTAGGGTAAAACCCTACATTGCTGAAATGAATTATGCTTATGCTTGTCTGTCACAGTCTGCCGAGAGGTCTCCGGCTTTACCTGAGTCGGTGTAGCCCTTGGCTGCTAGTGTTGATGCAGCGCCACCATGAACCTTTTCTAGCTCTTCACCTTTTAGTTCATTAGCAATCAGTCTACCCAGCATACGCTCATTAGTATTATTTTTTTTCAATTTCATCTGTTATTTCTCCGTAATTAAAGTCCAACCTCTACATGCTGCTTTTTATCAGAGTCTAGCAGTTTCTCGAAAACAGGATTATTAAAAATCTCATTAGCGGATACTTTTGACTCATCAATAGACAGGGTCCCTTTTGAGGCTGTTGTGACTAAATAGTTAATAAAAGGACCTAAAACCCGGACTTCCGGATTTTCCAATTCCATCCATATAAACTGACCAGATTCATTTACTTCTAAAAATACATACTCTCCATTTTTGCTCCGGATCATATCAATTGAGCCTGTTTTTAAATCAAGGGATTCCATGAGTTCGGTCAGAGAAAATTCTATCTCTTCAGGAAGTTGATAAGGGGTAATCTTAAATTTAGAGCTAGGCAGTGCCCGCCAATCATGTTGACCAGAATGATGTTCTGAAGTGCCTATTTTGCATGCTATAAATCTACCATCAATATATAAGATTCTTAATTCATATTCTTTTTCTATATAAGTTTGATATATCCCGCTTGATACACTCAGCATTTTGTCATCAGGAAGTATTGATAGATTCACTGGGGCTGCATGCTGTCTATAAAAACCTCCCTCTTCCTTCCAGTCATACATACCACTAAAAGATTTATATATTACTTTCTCGCCGCGAGCTTTGATAAAATCTCTAATTTTCTCTGGTGAGTTACTTGAAATGGTGTCTGGTACTTTTAGACCTTTGGCCTTAGCCTTAATAAGCTGTGAGAACTTACAGTCAGCTCTTTGTGCTGAGATGAAGTGGTTGACCCAATGTGTTGATGGTGGCAATAATTCCCAAAAACTTTTCGAGAAATGAATGTTTTCTCTGGTTAATTGTTCAAAGTCTGGATGTTCATCAGATAAATCAATTACAGGGTTGCCAACCCTCCTATACCAAATTAAATCAATATCGTTCGAATTAAATTGACAGTTGTCTTGTTCTACTTCAAATGAACCACTGTTGCTTGTTAAGCAAAATGTTTGTTCTTGTATTGATGGGAAGTCAGTACCAAACCATCTGATGGCATTTACTCTTGGTTCAAGCTCTTTTAGCACAAAGCTCACTGCCATAGCGTGAACGTCATAAAGTCGTGTAGGTATAAGAATGTTATACATTTAACATCCTCCTTGATTAAATGTATCTAATAGGGAGACAGGTTAATCTTCAAAAGCCTGAAAATCAACATTTTTTTAAACTTATTTTCATTTTGTGAACACCCCTGGTTGTTATTTGGTCTTTTAGTCTTGTGTGAAATTGCAATATTTAGAGAGTTTATAATGAAGTTTTTCATACTGCGATATGCTTAATTTTTATCTTCTTTGGTTTCGCTAATTGATATTTATCTCTCAAAGAGGCTGTATTTACTTTTAAAAGTAAATGTTACAATATAACAATAAGAGGTCGTGAAATATGGGGAATATACAAAGTAACTGCTGAGCTACAGTTCAATCTAGTTCGTTCTCAACTGCCCACATTAGAAAGCGTCAAAGTTTACATCTAAATACTTTACTTTTTAACATTTCAGGGGCGTCAATAATAAATCTGCTCGCATTCATCCTTACTAGGTCAACTGGCCTCGGTGGGTTTTTGTGTGTGCAAAAAATAATAAAGAGGAAAACAATAATGTTAAAAATCACAACGCTCAATTCTGGGACAGTTTATTCGTGGCTATATTCTGGCCCTTATTAACACCATACTTGCATCCGTATCTAGCTACCTTACCTGAAGTACTAAGGGCTATATTAGTCGTTAGCTTTAATATTTGTATTGGATACCTTTCCTTTTGGATAGAAGTGCTATAATTCTTCCGCCAATTAATCATCTAACACTCTAACCAATTTAAATTCTGAAGCGATTTCTTAAGCCAAGCCCAATTAAGAATATAAAAACAAATGAAGCGCTGGCATGAGCATAGCTCCAGAGGTAATAATTCGTAGGTATATCAGTTTTAAATAACTGTCCCACCCCAAATTGTCTAGCATCTTTGGAAACGGAAACAAAAGGTGTCATTGTGGCTATTGAAGTTGTAGCCGCGAGTGAAAATGCTTCGATCATCTCTAGTTCAGATTTTCCAACTAGAGATGAACTAAACAGCATAAATTGAAATGTACTCTATGTAGTTCAATGGTAATGGTTTTAACTGTACTTATTATTCATTCTGTATTTTCATCCAAAATAAAATCGACAGTCTCTCTAATATCTGCTGTTGCATTAACTATTTTGAATACTTTATACGCTCGCATGCCAACCGATTTGATTGGTGATGCTAATAAAGCACTCAAGAAGCTGTGTGGAGAACTTTCTATTCCTTTAAAATCTAAAAGAATTTTCTTACCGCTGTCTAAAGCAGGAAATATTTTAGTTTCTTTAAAGCTTATGGCTGCTTCTTTATCTTCGGCAAAGAAACCAAAGTAATTAGATATATTTACATAAAGCTGCTCATTTTGCTCATTGGTATCAGCCTTATTTTGCTCTTGTAAGGCTTCTTCACGAAAACCACGAAGCATTTCCTCCAATGAATGTTCAGCCGTCCCACTTTCAACTTTTATGGTTACAAGGACAAATGTACCAGGCCAAAATGCATTTAATTTTTTGGAAGTAATGTCTCGGGGGGAAATGTGAACTACGGCATCACCAGATATGATATGCATTTCAGCATTTAAACGGCGAATGATATTTGTAGACAAAAACAATCCTATCCCAGCATTGTTTTTGTCTCGGTAAGGGTCGTTAGTGCCAAATGTACCTGATACCTTTGGTTTCATGGCTTTTAAAATTGCCTCAGCATGATTCTCTTGTCCTGGGTAAGCTTGTTCCAAATGAGCTTTGATACCAACACCGTTATCAGCAATGATAAATGAAACCTCGCTTTTATTCTTGTACCAAGAAAATTGACATAACGAAGGTAAGGTACAGGTTTTTTTTCCATACTGATAATGAGCTTGTCCATGTTCACGAGTGTTATATAAAAGCTCACTTAAAACATATCTTAATGTTTTGGTAAACTCGACATTGAAGTCATCAGTATATGACTCAGCTGATTCTATGATTTTTTTAAAATCAGTATTATTTCTGAGTGCAAATAAGGGTTTATAATTACTGCCTTTAAAGTTTAAATGCTCATGCATCATTACTGTAAATGTTCCACGCCCTCCAAGGCTTCGAAACATTTCACTCGCACCTTGTGTTGCTTCCGATTCTTTAAAAGTAACTGTGCACCGTTGTGATTTAAGTTTCCATGCATAAAGTACTATTAGAGATAGCGCTTGATAGTTAGCACCGTAGCAGTGTGTCATATCAATTAAAACGCGTTTGTCTTTGATCGTCCAGTCAAAAAAGTTTATAAATCGTTCAAAGTTATAAACGCCTTGATGTTTAAAACTAAAGCCATCTTGTAATTCTATTACTACTGCATGGTTACTACTTTTTAACTGTTTGCTAAGATTTGCTAGGGTATTGTTACAATCCATTGTATGACCTTTAAATTAAGTGACTTTTTATTATAGAAGGACTGTAAATAAAGTAAATCGAAAGCTAATGTGAAATAGCTCATATCTGATCTTACAGTTTCGATGGATAAGTTTGGACTTAATCTGACAGGCAGACATGAGCGATTTTGAGATGTTCACCATGTTTATTCTTTAAAACATGCCTTCATAAAGCCGACTCTGCGCTTAGTGATAACTTGAAAGTAAAAATCTTTTTTAAACTCTTCTTAATCTCTCTGGGCAGATTTACTTTTCTGCCTATTTTTGTACGGCTTGAATTAACAGATATTTATGCTAGCTTTGAATTGACTGTCTAGTCCGACATTACTGAGCTGCTTATATAATAAGCGTTAGTTGTAGAAACGGACAACGGATTTAACGCATTGTGATAAGAGCTTAGTTAAGACTGGGCTGTTCATTGCATTAGAGCATTTCACTTAAGGAGAAGTTAAATGAAGAAGTTAGTCATGTTACTTGGCATTATAACTTTATCAGGCTGTTCAGTATTATCCCCTCAAAAACCACAACATATATCTTCAGATGCAATTGGTGAAAAAGGAGATTTGTACTCTATACCAGCAAATCTTCGAACCATCGATATCCGAAAAAAAGATGCTGATTATATAGTGTGTTCTGAGCCTGTACCTGATGTTGCAATGTCTAACGCATTAAAATTGGCTTTGGATGCATCAAACACACAATCAGTGGATACATCGACAACTATTGGTGACGATAGCACTTCGGGAAGCGTGTCTAATTCATTAGGCTTAAAAGGCAACTCAGATGCTTCAACAACTGCTCTTGAGTTGGCAGGGCGAACACAAATTGTGTTATTGGCTAGAGAGTTTATATCAAGTAATTGTAAAGCTAGAGCGAATGGCTGGATCGACGATGCAGCATTTAAAAGTGGTCAAGATAAGATCATCGACCAGATTACGGCGATGATCACTACAGACAAAACTAAGGCAGAAGCTGAAAAAGCGAAAGCTGAAGCTGTTAAGGCAGCAGTCAAATTGGATAAAAAAGCTCTTGCCAATGTTGCTGATGCTTTCCAACAAGCTAAAGCAGATTCATGCCTAAGTACCTATGACTCTTGCATGACGTCAGCGGCAGGAGACACGAAGAAAGTGAAAGTATGTAAAGCCTCACTTGGAAGGTGTAATAATTAAGGAGAGTAAGATGAGCACATTCAGAAATGCAGTAAATAGCCTAGATGACAAGTCCGCATACGTAATGGTAGCAGACACCCTAGTTCTAGCGACAAACCTTAATATAGTTGATGATATGGTAGAAGTTACGCTTGCCACTCCCATTAGTGACGGAATTGGCAGGATATTTGTACATATAGATAACCTAGTTCTTGCAAGTAACAGCTAACAAGAAAAGGCAGCGTACACATAAATGCTTCGCTACTTTAGGCGTGAAACTTCCGCTGTTGGCACAAAACAGCTCTTCACAGTCAGATTTGATTAGACTCTAAAAATCAAATCTGACAGATAAAGTTAAGACTTATTCAGCTAATGAAATAATCTTTATTTCTACCGTAAGCAGCCAACAAATAAGATTGTGGATTGCCCATCTCCACATATTTAGCTTCGTCAGAGAGTTTATATCAGACCGGCTAACTTTACCTGCGCGTATGCTAATACATTCCGCTTTAAAGTTATCTAAATGAAATTTATTTTGTAATTCAATCCGCTCTAGAACTCATAATAATGCTAAATTAGTCATATATTATCACCTATTATTGTCCAATCGGGTAACTAACAATCGTTTGAAACTCTGTATAAGCCATCATCTGATTACCTTTCAATCCATGAAATGGGAATTCTGCATACTCAAAACCTCGTGATGATAAATCTAAAACCAGTGCTTTATCGGTCAGTGAAAGTTTGTTTGAATGCGAGGGATAAATACCTTCATTTTTCTTTGTAACCATAAATGCAATGGGGAAAAAGCTTAATAAACTTACAGGGGCAATATGCCCATTATTGTAAAAGGATACACATTTAGCACTCAGGTGTTTATTGAAGGGGTAAAACCAATAATATATGTCATGACTATTTTGTAATGCTTTATCATTCCCTAGGACAAAACTCTTTAATGGGTCAAGGTACTCTGAATTGCCTTGAACTATTTTGCACTCTTCAACCGATGTTGCCGATAAAATATGACCGACCATTGCTCTTGCAAATTTAACAGCATCAACTTTGGAAAATATTAATGTGCTCACATTATTTGCGTAAAAAAAGTAATCTTTGATTTGTGTAGTTAAAAATTTACAAACATTCGCAACCTCACCATCACACCAACCTATGTGTCGATTATTACATTCATGGCAGATTGTTTTAAATTTACTACCGTTAGGAGAAGGGACACCTTTTATCCGAGAAGCATCCGCCCCTGTAAGTTCAGAAATATGGCGCTGTTCAACCTTTGTAATTGTAATTGCCCCTTTAGGGGGCACGTGGTCAACCGATAATTTCCTGTACTCGCCACAGATTAAGCAATAACCCGCATTGATTTTAGTGTGCTCAAACCGTTTCGAAATACTTTGACTATATTTTCCCATGCTATCCTTACGAATATTTTCACTATTTATGATTCATCCAAAAGTCATATAACACCTGATTATCATGATATTCCTACATACCAAATTAAATGAACTCTAAAATTGTAGTGTAAAATTAATTGGTGATGCTGGACTCGTTTAAGACAGCTATGACGTTCGATAATTATTTAAATACCACCTGAAACTTAGATTGTAACTGTGCACTGTTTTCTTCCCCAATAATTAGACATCTCGAAGGAACTTTATTGTTACTATCCCCTCGGTAGCTGAAATAGAGTTTATTGTGTGATGACTTTTTTTTGATAATTTATGAGTCTTTAAAATAGAAAGTGCTATCATCAATTTTTTAAACGGTCCTAACTTTTCTTCATTTCCCAAATCCATTGTCCATTGATTCTTATAACAAATTTCATTTAGTCGTTTTATTAAACGAAAATGGTGGCGATGACTTCTGGCTAAAAGATTACTTTTTAAAATTAGCACTTCAACCCCATTATTTCGTAGTTGATAGGCTACTTTTTCACAAGCCTCTTCTCGAAGTTTTGAGCCAATATGTAAGCTTGCTACATGAGTACTATAAAACGAAACTTTAATATCGTTAATTTTGAAACCAATCTGTTCGGGTGTCCAAAGAAGACGGTAAACCCAAACCGCACAAGCACCAACTACTAAACTCTTACCAATCAATAGACCTTTAGCTGTAAAACAGAAGCATACAGCTAAAATCAAAATTAACAATATACCTAATTTACCAATAGTTGAAAAAAGAAAGCGCTGTATCTCTATGACCCGATCACGGTATTTCAAATCTGCCAGCGTAAACAAAGTGATAAAAAGCCAATATACAATTGCGTAAAATGAAATCAAATCAGAGTTAATCATATGAATAGAGTCTAAGTGAAAAGAATTATGTTGATACTAACACTATTTACTTTATTCAATTTGGCTGAAAAAATAAATATGGAAGTAGTAGAGTCTCTATCAAGGCGCTATTAAGTTTATTGATTAGAATAGCTCAGATTGAAATGATTCCTCTATTTCATGTTTAATTGGGGTATCCGAAGAATTAAGCAACAAATAGCTTTCTATGTCTCCCCCTCTGGCTTTAATAGCATTAATTGCTTGAGCGCGTTTAACTCTCTCATTTAATCTATTTAAATTGCTGCTTTGAACAGTGACTATGCCGCGCTGCATTAAGTCTTTAATTATGGCTGTAGGGCATACACTATCATCTTTTGTTAGCCCTTCACTCTCGTAATGAGTGTAAATACATTCAATGTATTCCCAGCCCATTCCTTCAACTACTTGAGTTTTATCAGAAGTAAAATATGGCATTGTATGAATGACACCTTCATCAGAGTAGATCGCGTGAGGTTGGTACTTCGATTTCTCTTCGCTGGTCATCTCTAAACCTTTAGGGTTTTCAGATTCAAGTAATTTGCTGATGCTGACATATCTAGCGGTAAGATTCTTTTTTGCTGGCGTCATTTCAATACATGGTATTGGGTAGCGTTCGCCATTTGTGTGCACATCATGCCAAATCTTAATAGCTGATCCGAATGAACCTTCCCCACCTTCGATTGCCCAGTTCCACTGTATGGCTATAAGTGTTGAATAGTCGACTAACTGGAATTTAGGGTTGTCAGTACGTTCTTGTTCAATTGCATCCAGTGTGAGCGCCATACGTAATAGCGATTGACGGAACTCAATAGAGTAATCGTTGTACTTTAATTTTACGTTACCATCCTTATCAATCTGTTTACCTACAGAGTTACGGGATAAGTTGAAGTCATTTAAGCTGTGGAGCATAAAATTTCTTAGCTCTGCTACGCCTCTCATGTATCCATATTTTTCTTCATTGGTTTCAATCTGGTTAATAAGGCTGTTATCTTTGGGGACTATTGCGCAGAGAGTGCAGCCAAAACGGGCGCTACAAGGTTTAGATTGCCCAGCTGAAGAACCCGCAAGCAAATCACAAACACCATAATTGCCAGCTGCATAATGTTTTCTTAAGTCGGTGACAACATCTTCACCAAAAGACTCAATTTCGCCGTCTTCAATAAATGATATTAGAGACCAGACATCGCTGAGAGACCAATCTTTGATGGGAGCTAGCTTATATCCTATACATGTTTTTGTTACGACATCGATACTCTCACCACGCTTTTTAATGTTTATAGCCCTAATTGAACTTTCTGAATCACGTACACCTGATATTGACAATACTTTTGATGTGCCAAGAGAATTTTCAAGTCTACGTAAGTGGTCTTCAAGCACTTTTATTTTCCAAACAGAAGTGCATTGCCTACCGTTGTTTTGGTTTTGAGCTGTTCTAAGTAATAGCCCTCGACCTAGGTATTGAACCATGGGTCTTGTCATTAGGTGGGGTTTAAGAACTTCTGTTTGAATTGGCAACTGATGAGAGTTGGCGTAATCGTCAATGGATTGGTGAACGTCAAGCATGAAATCCATAATCTCAAAGTTATCGATACTAGTATCGATAGTGTAAATCGACATAGGTGACACCTTATAGCCTTCATCAATAGCCTGTTTTAATGCTTCAATTGCACAGTGTGTTGTTACAAATGAGTCTTTGCCAGACAAACCGATTGCTACAGACCAGCCCTCAATAATTTTTTGTTTGATACTAGTAATTGCGCTTTTTACTTTCGGGTGTAATTTTGTATGAGAATCCATCGAAATAAATCCAGAAATTAATAACTTAACAACTAGGTTAAGCGTTATTTATAATCGGGCATTTTTGAGAGAAATAATCACTTTTTATAGTGCTGGTGGAGTAGGGTGAATTTATAAAAATTACAATGTTTATTTGACTATTGTATGGCAATGATTTTAGAGAGCTAAATAGCATTTTCCACAGAATTTGTGCATAAGTGAAATTCATAATTACTTATGCACAATCGAAGTAGGCCATCACGCTGTGTTTTTGCATTGCTCTCGCGGTCAATGAATACTTAAGGTGAATTCAAAACATTAGGCTGCTTGGGTTGATTTTTATATTCTATAAAACTCAATCGATATCAAGAACTGAGTGTTGTTCAAAAAAACAGCCTGCAAGAGAGGCTGTTTATAGTTGGCAGTTGATATTCACTAGCAATGCTGTAAAACCTTAAATACAAAAAGATTTTTAAGAACCACGTGAGTATGTTTAAGATTTTATTTTCAACACTTGTATCAATAATATATTTTTTATTGATTTATTTTCTTTCTTTTCTGAATACTTCATTTCAAGTGATAGAATGGCTTTCCTTTGGAGCTGTTTCTGTGGCATTCCTATATTGTCTTTATAGAGCTATAGATTGTGGTAGCGACAGGGATAATATAGAACTAAAAGAGCACTTGAAGTTAAACAGTAAAGTCATTGTGTCTCACAAGGGCTCTACAAAAAGCATTGATGCCATCATAAATAATAAAATACTGTTTCCACATGATGTAAAAAAAGATGGTCCAATTCAATATCTGCTACCAAAAAAATTTCTTCGAAAAATTGATCATGATAAAGATGCAATTTGGGTTTTCTTAGATACCCCTAAAGATACTTTTGATTTTTTGCAAGGCGTTTTAAATCCTTTTAAGTGGAATAAAGCCATCACATTTGAAGTCCCAGCAAAGATGATCGAAATTCCAAAGGGGGTCACAAAAAAAGCCTTTGGGAAACATCAGCTTGTTATAACAAGACCCGTAACTTTGTCTGGAGATGAAAAGGTTTATATAAAGAAAAACTTTAAATGGGTTGAATATCCAACCAGCAAATAATGAGAAAATCTTAACGTTATGATTCTTGGGTTAGTTTTTATATTAAATAAAACTCAATCGATATCAAGAACTGAGCAGAGCTAAAAAAAACCGCCTTCACTTCAAAAGGCGGTTTTTAGTTGGGATCTAAAGTGTTTTAATTCTTAGCGCTTTCAACTGCTTTATTGAACTCATTTAGTAGTGAATCATAATCAATTTCAGTTTTAATATTGTACTTCTCGCTTAGCTGATTAAGTTCGCCCATAGTAAGCGTTGCAGATGATGAGAAATTAGGCTTTGCAACTACATAGCTTTCATCAATTAGCATCACCCCTTTGAGCTGGTGGAGTTTAATATAGCGCTCGATATAAGATGCCAGCTCTGCAGGTGTTGCTCCTTCCGATGTAATGCGCTTTGAAATTTCTTCTGGATTAAACGTTTGAACTTTCGCATAACCTGCAATTAAATCAGTTACTTCAATCATCGATTTTTCGCTTACTGCTTTTGTGTAAGATACACCAGCAAAAAATGCTAAGGCTGACATTACTAGGCTTATAAGAATCATTCTTATATAGTCATTCATTGTTTAATCACCTAATTTGAGTTTAGTGCCAGATAGCACAGCGAATGTAATTGAACGTCCCGGTGATATCTCAATTACTGGGTGAATCTGTTCTGCTAAAGCGATGTAGTATTCAGCTAGTCTATCCATAGCATCAGCTGAGCCTTGGAACACACCAGCGGAAGCAACGGAGCCTAAGTCTACTGATTCCCATACCGCTCTATCACCACCTGACGTATTGATTGATGTAGTTCGTTGAGGTGCAACAGCTTCAGAAATGCCACTCATAAATCCAGCTGCCATAGAGCCTGCTAAGAGGTTACCATTTTTGCTTACAAGCCTGCCTGCTATACCAAGTTTGCCATCAAAGTCAGAAACTGCATTCGCTTGAATCGCGCTTTCAACACTCTTACCGTCATTACGCACACATGTAATTGATTGTGCGCGGATATGCGCTCTTTCGCTTGATAAATCCCCGATTGCTTGGCCAATAACGTGACACTCGCGAATATCTAAAGTGAAATGGTTAGGCAAGATAGCTTCTTTTTTAACTCGGATAACAACCGGCATAGGAGAAGATTTGGCTGCAAGCTGTGTTGGAGCATCCAAACCAGTAAGTAAAACACCAGAGAAGAATGAGCCTGCAGGCAAATAAACAACGCCTTCGTCAGAATCAATTAGTCCACCTTCATTTGGATCGCTTTTCTTTTGGACCTCTTTTTCAGGTTTTAGACTTTGTTGTGTGATCAACAAATCTTTTTGCTGTTTTTCTTCAACAACACCCGAACTCTTAATGCTTCGAACGCTGCGTTGGGTGATAGTTCTAATAACACGGCCTTCGATTTGTGGTTTTGCAGTAACAAGCTGAGTAGGGGTTCTGTCAAAGACCCTCTCATCATACTGTTGTGGTGCATCAGCTATAGCTTGTTGCCCTTGCTCTGCACCAGAGTATGAAGTGTTATAATTTGAGCGTGAGCCACCATTTGATTGTCTATTATGTTGGGTATTTGCATATGCTCTATCGCGCACTTCCAGTTGGCGCTCGTAATCTTTCAATTTTAGCGTCAGGTCATCGATGCTTTGCTGCTGTTGCTGAACCATCTCAAGTACACGCTCTTTTTCTGTATATACCTCACGCTCTTTTCTGCGAATTGAGTCTACAGACTTGTCATAGATTTCGTCGAATTCGTTTTTATCGATGTTAGCAATGCTTTCTGAATCAAATAGCCCGCGTACTTTACCCTTTCCGTCAAGGCGGTCTTCAGCTTGTCTTGCTGCAATTCTGTCCTGCAGACTGGTTTTATTATCACTCGAAGACATCGACTTATAACCAAAGAACGCAATAGGAATAATCACCAGTATTGCTGCAAACTTTCTAACTTTGGGATTTTCCCATTGTTTTTTAATGCTCATTTCCACCAGCCTTAGTTGATTACACGAGGACGTTTAGAGTTAGTGTTAACAATGCTTTGGCGCAATTTGTCTCGCAGGATATAAACTTCTGTTGCTTCGCCAGGTTGAAGTAGTGATTTGTTGTAAATAGCAACGGCCATAACATCACGTGACTCGCACATTTGTTCACGAATTGTATAGGGGCGTGTAGTTGTATTTTGGACTCTGACTACATCAACAACTTCTCTTGGACCGACAATTCGCTGTAGTACTTGCTGACTAATGGTTAAGCCGCAAGGTTGATGCATCGCTTTTGATACATCATGAGAAAGTGAGAAACCTTGTGGTATTTCACCTTTACCAACAGGTTTTAGAATTTGCTTAATACGCGCTACTCGATCTGTTTCAACATTTGCGACGTGGCCTTCAGTTAAAGACGCTTCAGCTAATGCTTCTTGCTCTTTTATTTCCGCTCTGTGATTTGCGCCTTTGTATTGCATCGTTTTTGAAAGATTCACATCGACATTTACAACAACCGGCATCGCTTCCATTGGTACCAATGTAAGATTAATCATTGACTCTGGAACACCTTCTTCAAACAACATTAAAGCAACAGGCTTAAGTGAGTTTAAAGTGATGTATAAACGGCCATCTTCTAATTCAATGACTGATTCTTCGTCGTGGGTTCTAGCAGCAACCATCTTAAAATTAGTTATGATTGGATTCGTCAAGCCGACAGCTACAGGTACAGCGATATTAGCGCCCGGTTCAAGATTGCTAAGGTTTTGGGTTGGCTTATATTTTGATTTAACGATATCTAGGAATGAGTACCCATTACCTGAGCGAATTGACTGTGCAGTTTGTGGCTGCTGGTATTGGTTAAAGTCAGCTTCATTCATCATTCCGTTTGGTTTTACGTTATCGGCAATTTGATTGATTTCATCTTGAGGGGAGACTGTTTTCATTACAGGCTCGCTTCGACTATCTAATTTAATGCCGTTTTTTGCCGCTTCGAATATAGCTTGCTTTGTAACCGGAATAGGTTGTTCATTTACTACCTCTGTTGGTAGCTTGAATGTATCGCTTGGATTTTCAGTTGCATCATTAGCGAAGGTGAATGTACTAGACGCACAACCAATGGCTAAAAGTATTGATTTCATTTTCATCTAGTTGCTCTCCTGTTGTTCTTTCACTTTCAGATCTTTTGCAGCTTCTAGCACCCCTATCTCCAGTTCACTGTCATAGTAAGGTTGCGACTCTAACGTTCCCGGTTCAGCATCGCCACGCGCTTCCATCGCTTGTTTTCGCTTTCTTGGGGTGCCCGGATATTGATCTAAGTGGGTGATTTTAGGTCTTCCATTTCTTGCGGTGATCTTAAATTCGTAGCTCCACTTCGTATCTGCTTTGGGTTCTCCACCAATGAAAGTGATTTTTTGGCCCCAAATGGTGATTAAATCAGTTTCAGGCTCATGAATTAGGTCGTCAGCAATAAAAACTTGTCGTATATCACGCATTTTTATCATTTCAGCTTGCTTATCTAGCATTGGCTCGATTTCAACTTGTAGTTGTGGAGATAACATTTTCATCATTATCTTTTTTACAAAATCGATGTTTTGCGAGTTAATGTTGCCTATTAGAGTAGAAACGCTGTAGGCCCATGCTTGTTGGTAATTCTGGTTAGCTTTATCGCCTTGAATTGTAAGCTCACCAAAGTAATTCTGTTCTGGGATAACAACAACTTCACTGTCTTTGAAAAACAGTGTTAATGCGCTTAGAGCAACTGTAATGGATAAAAATAGGTTAGCTACTCGGCTTATGTTGTTAGATGCAACCATCGATTTGAAGCTTCGAACTGAAGCGGATTTATCATCAAGCATTTTCTTGCCTTAGCGGTGGTATGTACGTTTAACTGGATCTGCAATTGATTTGCTTTGATTGGTTAAGATGAACCCATAAGACCAAAGCTTGTGTTTAACATAGGCTTTAGGGAATCGGCCTTTAACCTTTTGAGAGATATAAATGTATGCCATGGCTAGGCATACAAGGATAAAGGTCTGTTTGGTCACCATGCCAATCGCTACTGCGGCCATCAACGGTATTACTTGTTCTTTAGTAAATACAAACAAGATTAATAGCGGTTGGTTGATGTGGGTCTTGCAGCGGTAGCGATTGGGCGTTTCCATGGTTTAAAGCACTCCAACTGAAGCCGTTAGGAAGTACTCAACAGCATCTTGTGCATTTGCAAATAGCAGTGCTATAAGGAATGCGCCCACACAAGTAGCATAGTTCTGCTTCATAATGCCTTGGAAAGCAGCAAAGCCAAATGTGAAAATTGAAATGATGATGCCAGGTGCGCCGGTTAACCAGCCAACTACTTCATTGTAAACTCCGTATAGGAAGTCACCAGAAGTTGGGGCCGCAGCCATTACGCCTTGTGAAATTAATAGAGCTAAAAAGAATACCATCAGTGCGATGGTCGCTTTTTTAGCTGTAGACATTTTTTTAGTGATTGTTGGTGCTTCAACAATGCTTGATTGGTTGGTTAGTTCCATTTTTAAACCTCTTAAGAGTTAATGTTCAACGTTAAAGTCGAATTAATCTTAAACTCTTAAAAACAGCATAAAGCCGGATTTTTATTTAAATTTGAATAAAAATAGTGGAAATTGATATTTAATTGGCGTGTTTTATTTTTACGTTAGTTGGTCTCACTTCATGAAAGAATGAGAGAAAGCTTAATTTTAAAATTAAGCTATGTGACTAAGATTACGTGAAATTTGTAATTGTTGAAATAAATGGCTTGTTGCCTATAGTTTTTTTACTTTATGGTTGTGGATGTATTCGATTAATTCTTCCAAAGGTAAGGGCTTTGAATAAAAATATCCTTGGATCCTAATCTCTTTATACTTTCTTAAATAACTAATCAACTCTCTACCTTCGACACCTTCCACTACGACAGCTTTATCTAAATCGATACAGGCATTGATTATTGTATCTAATAGGCGTTGCTCTTTTGAAGGTATCTCTGCGCCAAAGGTGAATTCTCGATCAATTTTAATGATGTTTGATGGCTGGTTCGCAAGAGATGATAAGCTAGAGTAACCAGTCCCAAAGTCATCAATAGCAATGTTAATTCCCTTGTTCATAGCAGCCTGAAGAGTTTGACTTACAAGTGATTTATCCTGAAGAGATGATTCAGTGACCTCTACTGTAAAGTTATTAAATTGAGCAGCGCTATTTGCTATTTGATCAATTAAGTTGTTCAGAAAATCAGGCTTAATAATTTGTTTAGCTGAAAAGTTTACAGCAACTTTGATTCTTTGAAGTGCAGGTGAGCGATTAATATCACTAATTACACGCTGTAAAACTAAATCTCCTATCTGGACTATTTGCTCGGTTGTTTCTGCGATAGGTATGAATTTTGCAGGTGAAATCCATTTATCATTGTGCTCCCAGCGAATTAAGGCTTCAACACCAACAACGCTTTCGTCCTCAAGCTTGTGGATTGGTTGATAAAAAACAGAGAACTGATTGTCTTTAATAGCCCCAAACAAAGCATTCCTTATGTCAACAGCCTCCTTGTATTCATCTTCCATTGCTGCTTTGAATAAAACGGGTTGATTTCCACCCCTTTGAATAGCTTGAGCCAAAGCTATATTAGCTTGATGGAGGTTATGTTTTATGTCTATATCAGTTGGAGTGGTATAACTAACGCAGCCTGCACTAGCTGTAAGATTAATTTTTAAATTATTGACTTCATATGTTCTAGATATTTCATTCAGTAATTGTGTTAAACATTCACTGTTCTTGTCACTCGGTTTTTCAAATAAGTAAATAACAAATGAATCCCCAAAGCCTTTAGATAAAACAAAGTTACCTCGCATGGTTGCTTTGACCCTACAGGCAACTACTCTTAAAATTTCATCGCAAACTTCATGTCCTAAGGAGCTGATAATTGATTCAAATAAATCTATTTTCAAAATAAATACTGAAAATTGCTCAATGCCTTTAAATGCTCGTAATTCATCGCGAAGAGAGTTCAATCTTAATAAGCCAGTGACTTCATCAAATTTAGCTCTTAAAGCGGATTCTCTTGATGCGTCAGCTATTAAAATAACTACAAATAGAAATAAAAACGTAAGCCATAGTGTCAGTTGAGTAATAACAGTATTGAAATGGATTGTTTGATAATTACTGATAAAGCTAAATACCCGGTGTGTGATAAGTTCCTTAATAGTAATCTTATCGGTAATGAAGTGATTATACTTCGCTTTGATATCCAGAAGTTTTTCTTTTGTGCTATTTTCAATGTCGATAGAGAAAAATAACTCTGGAGTTAATTCAATAAAAGTGTCGTATTTACTTAGGTAGTCTAGGTAACTCTTTTCAAATAGTAGATTCATGTCAACTAACATAATGATGTGCCTGACTTTATCCCCATCAAGGTTAGTTATGGCATGAAACATTAGAACTGGCGTTGTTGTTTTAAGAGTTAGAGAGTTGGCCGCAAAATTTATATCTTTTGATTTTTCTGACAACCAATTTTTTATTGTTAGCTTTTCAAGTTTACCCGTGTAGTAAAAATTTTCTGCAAATTCATTTCCGTAAACTAGTTTGAGATTATCATCTAAGACCAAGATCCCTTTTACCATTTCGTAGTCTGTAGTGTAATGGTGTGTGTCCGTTTTAATTAATTTGTTGAACTCAGTTGGATTTAAGTTTTCGGCTCTTGCTATTATTCTGCTTAAAGATTTTTGTTGATCTGTAAGTGTCTTATTTAACATTATTTCTATTAGCTTAACTTTCTCTCTTGCATTCGTTTCTTCTGTTTTAATGAGAGAAAAAGAGCTTTGATACCAAACAACTAACCCTAAAGTAAGTATGAAGAGAGATAGAGTTTGAATGCTTCTAAGTTCATTACTCCTTACGTTAGAAAACTTTAGCTTGATAAACACCCCAGAAGTAATAGCAAACATAAAGACTGGCGCTAGAGATAAAGTGAATGGACTTTTATCGATTGGGCCTAAGGGGATTGCTATATCCATATGCAGCCAAAAAGCAAGCTGAAGAAATGTAAAAACTAGGAAAAAAATTAGAGTTAGTGGTAATAAGGCTTTTAGGGCTTTTTCACTAAGCTTCGCATTTTTTAAGAGATGGAGCATTAAATAACATGTAGCAGATATAAGAGCTGTCATTGGCGTTGTAACATACATCAGCTCATTATTGCTTAAAATAGATTCCGTCAATCCTAGTACAGGCAGAATTAAGAAGAAATTCATAATGGCACTGTAAAACATGCTTGCTGCTGCCTGGGATATTTTCAATCTCATATTTTCAATAACTCATTTTGGTACTTAAGGGTTGTTTTTTATTTTAGTTTCACCCTAAATGATTATAGAGCGCATCGTTGTTGAAGTTAACCTTTTTGTTTTATTTATAGCGCCTTACTTTTAAAAAAAATCAGGAAATACTTAAATATATTTTTTACAAGCCAAGCGTTTTGAGTGTTGCATAATTTTTGCCTAGCATCATACCTGTCTTTGCAGTCGTTCGACTTAATATAGCATGTAGTTACAACTTAACTCTTATGCTTTATACATTTACATCGTACGGCTATACTGTTTTTGAACTTATCAATGAGTACAACAGGAATCAAAGTGGCTTCAAATAGATCTGATTTAGAGGCGGAAAATAAAACGCTAAAAAATATGCTCGATCAAATTACCAGTGAGCGTGATAAATATAAGAAGTTATTTGAAGTCTCGGGTGATGCGTTATCTATAATAGATTTGAAGACAGGTAAGTTTATAGAGTGTAATCAAGCGGCTATCGATATGCACGGTGTTGAAAGCTGCCACAATTTTATAAACTTAAGCCCATCAGAGTTATCACCTAAGTTTCAACCCTGCGGTAACTGTTCAGATGAGCTGGCTAACAAGTATATTATGAAGACAATGTCAGATGGACCACAACTATTCCAATGGACCCATGCTAGACTCGATGGCTCTACTTTCCCATGCTTAGTTTCATTAACTGCATTGTCAGTTAGGGATAAACAATTAATTCTAGCAATTGGTCGAGATATCTCTGAGCTGGTAAATACCCAAAATGAGTTACACGAAGCGTCAATCAAGAAAAGCGAGTTTGAGCTAGCTTATCTAGAAGAAAAGCAAAAGTTTGAGAAGTTCGTTAATCTTGCACCTATAGGTATTGCTATAAACTCAATTGAAGACGGTAGTTTTGAATTTGCAAACAAATCATTCAGTGATATCACAGGCTACAGTATCAATGAACTGAATCAAATGGATTATTGGCAACTCACTCCTAAAGAGTATGAAGAGCAAGAGTTTTTGCAATTAGAGTTGTTAAATGAGACTGGTCGTTATGGGCCTTATCTTAAAGAGTACATACATAAATCAGGCGTAACTTATCCTGTATTGTTATCAGGCATAAAAATTAGTGATAGCAACGGTGAAACCTCTATTTGGTCAATTGTGCAAGATATGTCGGCACAAAAAGAAACTGAAGCACAGATACAACTTTCTAAAGAAAAAGCTGAGAGCTTGGCATTGAGGCTTCAACTTGCTAATGACTCCGCAGGGATTGGGGTTTGGGAATGGGATTTAATTTCAGGAGAGTTAGACTGGGATAAGTGGATGTATAGGCTTTATGGAACAACAGAAGCCAGTGTAAAAGAAATAGGTACTAAAGAAACTTGGATAAACAGTGTTCACCCCGACGACATCGAGTGCATTAAGTCAAAGTTAGAGGCTGTGATTGAGGGCGTTGAGGTGTATGAACCAGAATTTAGAGTGGTTCATCCAAATGGTGATATTAGGAATTTAAAAGCTTGTGCAGAAGTGCTAAGAGATAGTTCCGGTAATGCAATAAAAGTCGTTGGTGTTAATTATGATGTCACTGATAAAACCCTTGCCATGCAGATTTTATCAAGCGCTAAGGAGGCAGCTGAAAGTGCCGCAAGAGCTAAAAGCGATTTTTTAGCTAATATGAGTCATGAAATACGAACTCCAATGAATGCAATACTAGGTGGATTACAGCTACTTAAGGATGCTGAGTTACCATCTGATTTAAAGCTAGTGCTCAACAATGCTACTTTTTCAGCCCAGTCTTTATTAACTATAATCAATGACATTTTAGATTATTCAAAGATTGAATCTAATAATGTGGTTCTTGAGCAGGAGCAATTTTCATTATCAGAAGTTTTAGATTCCGTAAAGTATGATATGGATACACTTGTGATTAGTAAGGGGATTGAATTTTTAATCGAAAAGGATGATAGCTTCATTGATTATTGGATGGGTGACTTGGTTAGGGTAAAACAAGTTCTCTTAAACCTTGTCTCCAATGCCGTTAAATTTACTAATGCAGGAGGCGTAAAAATAAGCGTTAGTAGTTATAGGGAAGGTCAACAGTCCGCACTTCTTGTTAAAGTGGTAGATAGCGGTATTGGTATGAATCAAGAAGCTGTTTCCAAAATATTTGAGAGATTTACTCAGGCGGATACTTCTACAACAAGGAAATATGGTGGTACAGGTCTTGGTATGTCTATCGCTTTAAGTCTAATAAAGATGATGGATGGTAATATTGAAATTAATAGCTCGGAGGGAGCTGGAACGAAGGTTGAAGTTAAACTGCCATTAAAGCCTGTTGATATGGTAAAGGTACCGAAAACACAAAAGTCACTATCAGCACCCAATTTAGCCGATAAGAAAATTTTAATAGCAGAGGATAACCCTATTAATAAAATATTGATAGAGTCGATGCTGAAATCAACAAAGGCTCAATTAACAATAGTAGAAAATGGCCAATTGGCAGTGAATGCTGTCGAAAAAGGTACTTATGACTTAATTTTGATGGATATCCATATGCCTGTCATGGATGGTTCAGAAGCTCAGAGGCTTATTAGCGAGCTAAAACCTAGCCTACCTGTAATAGCGCTAACCGCAAATGTTATGAAACAAGATGTAGATGGCTATTTAGCTCAAGGCTTCATTTCCCACATCGCCAAGCCTATCGACATTAATGATTTGTATGGTTCGTTGAAGAATATTCTTGATAGTTGACTACTTCCTAGTTAGGAATTGGGAAAGTCTCTCGCATATCGCAAAAATAAAACAACTTATCTCAATTAGAAGTGGATGGTATTTAGTTTTCCAAAATATGGAAATATAGTACCCATAATCTATCAGCTGGAAGCCCAAAAAATTATGCAAGGGGAATTTACTCTAGATTTATCTAAACTCACCGAGAAAACCCCGTGATCAGAACAAAGTGATGCCGCGGGGATGAATAGGTGTCACCCCTGCTCTTGGATATATTTTCGTATAGTCTCTGCGCTTGCATTCCCTACAGAACACACAAAGTACCCATCAGACCA
>NZ_JACSOG010000040.1:0-36400 GCF_014349195.1 Pseudoalteromonas sp. BZK2
AATCTTTAATTAAAGATTACACGTGTAATCAATTAATGCAAACTTTTTTGTTAGAGAATGTCACTTTTTTTGATACTGACTATCTGCCCTTCGGGCAAATTCAGCGTGGTGAGTGACAGTTTTGCGATATCTGTGCGGTAAAGGTCGATGACTTTGTAGCCACAAAAACGAGCCATTTTACGTATTTGCCGATTTAAACCTTGTTTTAAGACGATGCAAAACTGTGTTTCGCTGACTTGAGTCACCGTGCAAGGGAGGGTTATTTGTTTATCGACAGGCACACCGCCCGCCATTTTTTTACAAAAATCGCTATCAAGGGACTTATCAACGGTGACTAAATAGCGTTTGGGTTGGTGGTAATCAGGGTGGATCAGTTGATTACAAAACTCACCGTCATTGGTCAAAATCAACAAACCTCGGGAGTCTTTGTCGAGCCGGCCAATTGGGTAAACGCGAGTGGTTTTAGGCAGGCTATGAATAAGGCTTGTTGGGTCATCAGCATTTAATTTGCAATCTATACCAACAGGCTTGTGATAAGCAAAGTAGGTGAGTGGTGCCTTAGCTAAAATTTTTTCGCCAAGTACAATCACATCATCGTGCTCATCAACATGATCTATATGATTTGCGGCACGGCCATTTACTGTTACCTCACCTTGATCTATCAAGCGCGATGCTTGCTTTCGAGAGCAAACACCCGCATGGGCAATAAATTTAGCAAGTCGTACTTTTTCTGGCATGAGTGATTTTTGTACAATTAATTTGATCACAGTATATCAAAATCACGTATGAATAGTTCCACCACCAAAGAGGAATGCACATGCCTATCAAATTATCAGAGCTTGCAGCTCACCAACCACTGCAAAAGGTTATCCTTCATTCATTAGAAATGGCGCTGTATCAGGTGTCTGTGCTGATCAATAACGTTGAGTATTATGTTACTGATGAGCAAGGTGAGTTTATTCGCGATATTAGCCCGTTGCACATTCAAAAGCGTCTCGATCACCTAAGTTATGGTGATATGGTTTTACGCCACACTAGTGCTTATGATGAGATGTGTGGTCAGCCCGAAAAGCTGGCCAGCAACATGCTTGAAGTACCCTATGGTAAGAACCACTTATACTGATTAACGATATAAGCGTATACTGAGTATATGTATCAATTAAAAAGTGATGACTCAGCTGATTTAAACAACCAGCTTAGAGAACATATTGTGGCTTTCAACGCCGCGCATTTTAATGCCGAGCGTATTCCCGTTGGTTTTAAGTTCGTTAATAAACAAAACAGTGTGGTTGCTGGTATTCATGGTCAGGTATTTGGCAATTGGCTGCTTATCAGTTGGCTTTGGTGTGATGAGAATATGCGTGGTAAAGGACTTGCGACACGATTACTCGCTGAATTAGAGAGTAAAGCTAAAGCGCTTGGTGCAAACACCGCACAACTTGATACGCTCGATTTCCAAGCTAAACCCTTTTACGAAAACAACGGCTACCTAGTTAAATATGAAATGCGTAACTACCCACTCGACGGCTGCCGTTATTTTATGGAAAAAAGCCTTTAACTATTGGCTTTTACTCACTTCGCTTTTAGCACGTCTTGCTCGGTAAAAGTAATCCCTAAGAAAGGGGTCGCTTCAGGGGCAAGCATAAAGGTGCGAATGTTCATATGGTCTTGCCCTTCAGGATTGTGTAATACGTCATCATGATAAAACGCGCCAAAGCAATCTAGGGTGTTTTGTTTACTCAGTTGATTTAGCTTAGCAAAAGCAAAAATTTTACACGAGCCATTATTTTCATTTGCCGCGCTTAGCAGGCCATGATTGTTAAAAGCGCTTGGGGTAAAATCATAATTGTTGTCTATGACCGCCATGGTATCGGTAAACTCAATTTGCTGAGGTGTGCTTGCTAATTTCGAAAGAAATTCGTTAAGAGTCATTGCTTGTCCTTAAAAATTGTTCTTTATCAACTCTAACTCATTCACTTGCTGATTGATATTAAACTTAAAATTCTCTAAAAAGTTCATACCAAGCAAGCCATAGCCAACATGATTTTCTATTACCAGCACTTCAAAATTACGAATACGTTGTTGACCGACTTGAAACGACTCGAGCTGATAACGCTCTGCTTCAACAATTCCATTAGCTGTGTTTACTTGTAAGGTGCCAAGGTAATTGGCTGGGGTGTTAAGCGAGTTTAATAATGTTTGGTTAATTACAGTAAAGCTAGCGCCGGTGTCGATCATCAGCTCGGTTTCGATATCATCGTTGATGATACTGTTCACCAAATAGTGCGAACCTCGAGCAGTTAATTTTATAATTTCAACACCTGCGAGAGCTTGTTGAATCAACTGATGTAATTGCTCAGCCTGTTGTTTATAGTCATGATCTTCGGGTAGTTGATCTAGGGTTATTTGGCTCGCGACATAATCTTCTAAATGGTAGTTAGCTAATGCATTGTTATATAAGTAATGCGCGTTGCCAGGCGCGTAATCAAGCCATTGTTGACTAATATTAAGTAGGGCTTGCCATTGTTGCGTTGCAATAAGTTCATCAATATAGGATTTGCTTAGCTCGTCTATTTGTTTGTTAAGTTGTTGCTTATCATTGCTGTCTAACTGGTTGCTAAGCGCCAGTAAATTGATAATACCTTGTTGGGTATCACCTTGTGCTATTAAACGCTTTGCCTCAAGTTCAAGCATGGTGACATCGTAAGGGTGACTATTTAAAAAGGCCGTTAAAAATTGCTCACTTAAGGTGAATTTTTGATGGGAAAGCCATGTCTCAAGTTGTTGTTGCCAAATTTGTTTAAGTTGCCTTGCATAGTGAGGTTCATTAACAAGCAATTGGGTGTACTCGGCCACCGCTTTGTCGAATAATTGGTTGCTAAATAGCGCAACAGCTTGTTGAAAGTGGGCTGGTAAAACCGCGCTTTTCTTGACTATGGGAGTGGTTGCTACAGTCTCAATTTGTTTTGGCTTCGCGGGGTTAAACAGTTGCCAAATAAAGTATCCGTTTAAGCTAAGAGAGCATAGCAATATTAATTTAAGAAAAGCATTCATCCGTTTTGCCCAATCATTTAATCTTTGTTATTTACTTACTCAGCATAAAACACATTTTTTAAAGTCGTTACTTTTTAACTAAATGATTGAGCGCCATGATATTGCTTATTTCAATATCTGCTAACCCTTGATAACGATATTGCGTTGCTTGGTTATTAAGCCAAACGCTTTGGCAGCCGGCATTGTTGGCGCCTTGCACATCAGTATCTAGGCTATCGCCAATGTGCAAAATTTCCTTGTGAGGCACCTTTAAGTGTTTGGCTGCGCTATCAAATAAGGCGCTATGCGGCTTCGCTTTTCCGTGTGGGCCTGCTTGTAAAACTAACTCAAATACACCATTAAGGTTAAACTTTTCTACTTCGACATTACCATTGGTGATGGCGATGAGGCGGTAGTGTTTACTGAGATTAGTAAGTAATTCAAGTACTTCATCAGTAACGGTTATTTGACTGCGGGCATCAGCGAATGCCTGATAAGCATTTTCGGCATGCAACTGAGCTTGCTCTGCTGAAAAACCCAGATCGGTCATGGCATAGTGTAATGCTGCTTGTCGCCAGCGCGTAACGTCATCAATTAAAGTCGCATCATGTTTTAAAGCTTTATCGCGGCATGTTAACCAGTAGCTCATGCTATCGGCTGGCCATTGGTCTAATGCCTCGAGGTAATCAGCTTGTGCTTGCAAGGCTGATTTTATGATCGGATGGTTGTTGTAAAGTGTGTCGTCTAAATCAAAACTTAAAACAGAAACTGGCGATAGGGCACGGTTAAATCGGATCATAATGACAAGGGTTTACTCTGATGTTGAGCGCTTTTTAGCGCGTGGGTGGGTGTTATCGTACACTTTAGCTAAATGCTGAAAATCTAAATGCGTATAAACTTGAGTTGCAGACAAACTACTGTGTCCTAACAGTTCTTGTACGGCACGCAGATCCCCTGATGATTCTAAAATATGTGATGCAAATGAGTGGCGCAATTTATGCGGATGCACTTGTGAGCTGATCCCTTGCTTAATGCCCCACTCTTGCATCCGTAAGCGAACTTGGCGTACGGAAATTCGCTTTTTTTGGCTGCTAACAAACACGGCTATTTCATCAGGATGTGCAAATTGAGGGCGAATTTTCAGCCATGCTTTTAATGCACTGAGCGCTTTGCTGCCTACAGGTAATAAGCGTTCTTTGTTACCTTTACCGCGGACTAAAATTTCGCCTTCAGTCGGGTTTATATCTTGTATGTTAGCGCCAACTAACTCGCTAATGCGCAGACCCGAAGAGTACATTAATTCCATCATAGCTTTGTCACGAATAGCTAAAGGCTCATCATCTGGCAGTTCTAGTAGCTTAGCCATTTGATCTACGTCTAAATTTTTGGGTAAAGGCTTGGAAAATTTTGGCCCTTTAATGGCCTCTGCTGGATTGTGATAATGTGCCTGACTGGCTATATTTTTGGCTTTTAAGAATTTATATAAACTGCGAATACAACTTAGTTTTAAACTGATTGTGCGACCACTTAATTGTTTGCTGCGCATTTGCATGCTGTAACGGCGAATATGCTCACCTTGAACAGCAAACCAGTCTTCACATAGTTTACTAAAGTACAAAGCTGCGAAGCCTAGCTGGCTAGTGTATTGGTTTACTGTGTGCGCTGAGTATTGTTTTTCGTAGCGTAAGTAGTCTGCAAATAGTTGGATAGGTGTTCGCCAAGCATCACTTAATTCATCAATGTCTGGCGTCGTCACATCGCTCATGCAAGTTCCAATAAGCGCAGTTGCAATGATCGCACAAACTCAAGGACAAAAAAGCTGTCTTTTGCCGGTTCGAAGTGATTTACGTCATCACTACCAAACGCCAAAATTGCCACAGGGTGTTTCGTGTTACCAATTAGATATAAAGCAGTCGATTGAGTCGTGTCTGAAAACAGTAAGTCTCTTTCTTGTTGGCTTACTCGACCCAAGTAAATGCCGTCGTTTTGCAGGCGAT
The DNA here is from genome assembly GCF_014349195.1 of Pseudoalteromonas sp. BZK2. Lineage (NCBI taxonomy): Bacteria > Pseudomonadati > Pseudomonadota > Gammaproteobacteria > Alteromonadales > Pseudoalteromonadaceae > Pseudoalteromonas > Pseudoalteromonas sp. BZK2. Next base: position 5,031 of record NZ_JACSOG010000040.1, read on the forward strand.
GAGCAATTAATTCATCAAACTTTTTATCGTACTTAACTAAGTGGCATTCGTTAATGGATGGATTAGTGCAGATAATATTGCGCAAATTGCTAGCCAGTGTCGTAAAGTCGTAGTTAGTCCATAACTGACGATGACAGTCGCTAAATAAGCGGTAAATTAACTCGTTTTCTTTTGCTTGTTCAACGAGCTGCTCAATCTTATTTTTTAATAACGTATTGTGTTCACGTAATTGGCGCTGTTGAATATGTACCAAAGACGTTGCTCCCGCCGTTTGTTGTTGTAGTTCAACTTCAGCGAGCACATCCGGGTTTTTGATAAAAAAATCAGGGTGTGCTTTTAAATAGTCAGCAATTTGTTGTTCTGTTAGTTTGCTCATAGTGCCACTTGTCCATCAAAAACATGCTCAGCAGGGCCTGTCATTCGTACAGGGTGGCCTTCGCCTTGCCAACGTACTTGTAAACTGCCGCCGGGTAAGTCAACTTGTACGGTATTAGCAAGTTTACTTTGAATTTGTCCAACCACGACCGCAGCACAAGCACCTGTACCACAGGCTAAGGTTTCACTAACGCCACGTTCCCACACTCTTAGTTTAATGTGATCTTGCGAAATTACCTGCATAAAACCAACATTTGCACGTTGTGGAAAACGCTCATGATTTTCAAGGAGAGGGCCTAAGGTGGTGACTTCTGCGGTATGAATGTCATCAACTTCTAACACGCAATGTGGGTTACCCATCGACACTGCGCCACTAAATACAGTGTGTTCTTCCGTGCGAAGAATATAGGTCAACTCACGCTTGCTTGCCTTTAATGGGATTTTGTTCGGTTCAAAATTGGGGTGGCCCATATTTACCGTTACTTGGCCATCTTTCTCTATATAAAGCGTGAGGTTACCAGATTTTGTTGAAACCGAAATTTTATGCTTATTGGTCAGGCCTTTCATACGTACAAAGCGAGCGAAACAGCGCGCGCCGTTGCCGCATTGTTCAACTTCGTTACCATCGGCATTGAAAATACGATAATGAAAATCGAGATCAGGCGAGTAAGGGGCTTCAACCATAAGCAGTTGATCGAAGCCAATGCCGAAATGGCGATCTGCCAGCTTCTTTATTTGATCACGTGATAAAAAAACATTTTGAGTAATGTTATCAATAACGACAAAGTCATTACCTAGGCCGTGCATTTTTGAAAAATTAACTAACATAACGCTCTAATTCGGGTTTGCTCTGAGCTAATCATGCCACAGAGCAGGGCGGTTATAAAAACGTTTATGGTAAAATTTTCTCACCTTGCCAAAGGCTTTCTAAGGTTTCGCGTTGGCGAATTACATGGCTTTGCTGACCATCCACCATAATCTCTGCAACACGCGGGCGTGAGTTGTAGTTTGAGCTCATGGTAAAACCATACGCGCCAGCGCTGCGCTGCGCTAAAAGGTCACCGGCTTGAAGTGCAAGCTCCCGGTCTTTGCCTAAAAAGTCACCAGTTTCACAGACTGGGCCGACAATGTCATAGTTGTGAGTAGGTGTATCATCTGCGCGAGGTTCAACTGGCACAATACTTTGCCAAGCTTGATACAGCGATGGACGCAACATATCGTTCATGCCAGCATCAACAATAGCAAAGAACTTATCTTGGTTTTGTTTAATAAACTCAACTTTAGTAACTAAAATACCTGCGTTGGCTGCAATCGCACGACCAGGTTCAAAAATAAGTTCTAAATCTTGGTAGTCTGCTAATCGAGCGGTAATTTTATCAACATACTCGCTTGGATGAGGAGGCGTTTCGCCATTATAAGGCACGCCAAGACCACCACCGATATCTAGGTGAGTTAGCTTGATGCCAACCGCTTTTAACTCTTCGATAAGAGTCAGTACTTTTTCAAGTGCTGCTAAGAAAGGTTTTATTTCCGTTAGCTGCGAACCGATGTGGCAATCTACACCGGTAATTTTTAAACCGGGTAGTGATGCTGCATGTTGATACACAGTCACTGCAGTTTGAATATCAATACCAAACTTATTCTCTTTTAAACCGGTTGAGATATAAGGGTGCGTTTTTGCATCTATATCTGGGTTTACGCGAATCGAAATCGGTGCCACTAAGTTAAGATCCGTTGCCACTTTTGAAATACGCTCAAGCTCAGCCACTGACTCAACGTTAAAACACTTGATCCCCAATTCAAGTGCATAGGCAATTTCGTCAGCGGTTTTTGCAACGCCAGAAAACACAACCTTACTTGCGTCTCCGCCTGCTTGGATAACACGCGCAAGCTCACCTTTTGAAACGATGTCAAAACCTGAGCCAAGTCGCGCTAAAATATTCAGCACGGCAATATTTGAGTTGGCTTTTACGGCATAGCACACCAAGCTATTATGTGACTTAGCAGCGTCTGCAAATGCTAAATAATGACGTTCAAAGGTTTTGCGAGAATAGATATAACAAGGCGTACCATATTGTTCGGCAAGGTCTTTGACAGCGATGTCTTCAGCGAACAGCTGATTATTATTGTAGTTAAAAAAGTCCATCTATTGGTCCTGTTTTTGCTCTGGTTGTTCGGATGGATCAGCTTGTGGCTGAGACTTTGCAGGCGGCTTAGTATCATCTGGCAGATAAAGAGCACCACTTTGTCCGCAACCTGCTAGGGTTACTAGAAGGGCGCTTAGAGGTAAAATGGTTTTTAATTTTTGGCTATGAGTCTCTTTCATTAGATTAATACGGTTGCTGGCTTTATAATCGCAGAGTAACAGAATATTTAAAAAATGCAGCTATTCGCGGATGAATTTATTCCTGTTACACTTGATGTACACAATCTGCCCCCAGATCTAGGCTTAAAGCCAGTTAAAGGACACTAAAATGACTGATCATGAATACCACACACTAGCCGATGCATTAATGCTAACTATTGAAGAGCAAATCGATGAATGTGATGCCGATTTAGACTATGAATCAGCGTCAGGTATTTTAGAAATCATCTTTCCTGATCGCAGTAAAATAGTGATCAACAAGCAAGCACCATTACACCAAGTTTGGGTAGCGACTAAATTTAACGGTCACCATTTTGAACTACGCGACGATAAGTGGATTGATAACCGCTCAGGTGCAGAGTTTTGGCAATTTATGTGTGATGCGGCAACTCGCCAAGCAGGTCAAACAATTGAATGGCGTTCTGAACTATGAGTTTAGAGTTTGTTGAATATCCAGCGCAAGGTGATCACAAAGCAACGGTTATCTGGCTACATGGTTTAGGTGATTCAGGTGATGGTTTTGCGCCCGTTGCACCGCAACTTGCTCTACCAAAAGAGCTTGGTGTGCGTTTTGTGTTTCCACATGCGCCAGTGCAACCGGTCACCTTAAATGGTGGTATGGCAATGCGCTCTTGGTACGATATTAAATCGATGGATTTAGATAAGCGTGCTGATGAGCAAGGAGTGCGTGAATCTGCTGCAAAAGTGGCTGCAATTATTGACCAAGAAATTGCAAAAGGTATCGCTCCTAACAAAATTATTCTTGCCGGTTTTTCGCAAGGGGGTGTGGTATCGCTGCACTTAGCGCCACGTCTAGATTATAAATTAGCGGGTGTAATGGCACTTTCAACCTATATGTGTGTGCCTGCAAAATTTGCTGATGAAGCCAAGCAGCAGGGGTTAAATATTTTTATGGCACATGGTCGATTTGACGATGTGGTACCGCATAGCGCGGGCAGACAAGCATTTGACGTGCTTAGCGCTAACAACATGGAAGTAAGCTGGCAAGACTATCCGATGGCGCACCAAGTTTGTGGTGAAGAACTGATGGCTATTCGAGAGTGGTTAATTGCTCGCTTGAGTTAATTTTTTGGTTTTAGAGGCCAACATGACAAAGAAACTTGTAATTACAGCAAATATGAATGCCGTTGAATCGGCAAGTTCAGCACCGACAGCAGTGACTTATCAATGGCATTGGCGACGCATCTTTATGGTCAGCAGTGTTATCTTAGTTGCGCTGGCTATATTAGTGTATAGCTTTATTGGTGCGGTAAATGCTGAGCAATCACCGCAAGATGAACCGCAAGCAGAGTTTACAAAGGCTGAATTACAAACCTCTTTAAATGACGCTGAGCAAGAGGAGCCAAAAGAAGTTGTTGCTCCGTCAATGAATGAGCAAACACCGTTGGTTGATAACACAGCAACGGCTAAAGCAGAGGTTGTGAGCTCAAACATTGTAGAGCCTGACGTTACATCAGTAGAGGCTGAGATCGACAGTGAAGAGGTTGTTGATGAGCAACAACCGGAAACATTAGCCGTTATTCCTGATGAAGAAGCATCACAAACTGAACAGCAAGTTGAAAATGCAGCAGCACCTGATGCTCAGCAGCAGTTTTCACGGTCAGCACATATTGCCAGTGTCGCAATTGGCGCAAAAATAGACACAGATAAAGTAAGCCGCGCAGTATTAACTACCGATGTTGTTGATCGAGAACCAGTAAACGTTCTTAAAAACGATGTAAAATTAGCGCAAATTAGCAATAGCCTGAGCTTTTTTAGCGAGCTTAGAAATATGCAAGGGCAAACTGTTCGTCATCAATGGTATTACCAAGATCAACAGCTTGCTTCAATTGAATTAGCGGTAAGTAGCCCACGTTTTCGTACTTATTCAACGAAAAACATCATGCCAGAGCAATTGGGTGATTGGCGTGTTGAAGTTATTGACGCAGAGGGCAACTTACTGGCCCAAAAAGAATTTAGAATTTTAGCTGAGTAATATTTAGTATCAGCCTGATAATTAATTGGATTTTTCATGACACAGACAACAAAACTAGTTCGTATCGCTACCCGTAAAAGTGCACTTGCTTTATGGCAGGCAGAATTTGTAAAAGCTCAATTAGAGCACTTCCATGACGACGTAACGGTAGAGTTGGTTCCTATGTCGACGCAAGGCGATATTATCCTTGATACGCCACTGGCAAAGATTGGTGGTAAAGGCTTATTCGTAAAAGAGCTTGAGCAAGCCATGCTAGATGGCCGTGCAGATATTGCGGTGCATTCAATGAAAGATGTGCCTGTTGAGTTTCCTGAAGGCCTAGCATTACACACTATTTGTGAACGTGAAGACCCACGCGATGCGTTTGTATCAAATAACTACAAGAGTTTAGATGAGTTACCACAAGGTGCGATTGTTGGTACATCAAGCTTACGCCGCCAATGCCAAATTCGCGAAGCTCGTCCAGATTTAGACATTCGTGACTTACGCGGTAATGTTAATACGCGTTTGGCAAAACTAGATGATGGTCAATATGATGCAATCATCCTAGCTGCAGCGGGTCTAATTCGTTTAGAAATGCCTGAGCGTATTACAGCTTTTATCGAGCCAGAGGTATCATTACCTGCAAATGGTCAAGGTGCTGTGGGTATTGAGTGCCGTATTGATGATGAAGTAACAAAAGCACTGTTAGCGCCACTTGAACATAATGAAACACGCATTCGTGTTAATGCCGAGCGTGCTATGAATCGCCGTTTAGAAGGTGGCTGCCAGGTACCTATTGGTGCATTTGCATTGGTCGATGGTGAGCAAGTGCATTTACGTGGTTTAGTGGGCGCTATTGATGGTAGCCAAATGCTACGTGATGAAGTGACAGGCCCAGTGGCTGACGCAGAGCAGTTAGGTATTACACTTGCTGAAAAGCTACTTGAGCAAGGTGCTGATAAAATTTTAGCTGAAGTATATAGAGACGCTTAATATGCATATTTTGATAACTCGTCCAGAAGGAAAAGGCACTGAGCTTGCTCTTGAGCTTCAGCAGGCGGGTTATCAAACAACCCTGTGCCCAGTCCTTACCTTAGATTACCTCACAGTAAATAGTAGTGAGCTCGCGCCGCTAGAAAATGCCGATAAAATCATTTTTATCTCGCAAGATGCCGTGCATGCCTTGTTAAAACTCACACCAACCATCAACAAAGCAGCGCAACTTTATGCGGTCGGTCAGCAAACGGCTGATGCGGTTTATGAAGCCTTTGGGCGACGAGCCGCAGTGCCCAAACAGCATGATTCAGAAGGTCTGCTTGAATTAAAAACACTACAAGATGTTGAACTAAGTAACATTGTTTTAGTGAAAGGTGAAGGTGGACGCACGACCATAGCAAAAACCTTAAAACAACGTGGTGCTTTATTAAATCAATTGGTTGTTTACAAGCGAAGCGCAATTGAGAGCGAACCGGGCAAGTGGATGGACCACTGGCAAACAATTGATGTAGAAGGTATAGTCATTACCAGTAATGCAGCGGTGGATGCCATTTTTAATGGTTTAAATGAGCCTCAGCTTGCATGGTTGAAAGAGCGACAATTTTTCGTTGCCAGTGAGCGTATCGCAGACTATTTAAAGCAACAAAATGTCGTAAGAACACAGATATATATTGCTGCAGGGGCGAGCGACAACGCTATGTTCACCTGCATTAATCAGCAAGGTAGCAAAATGAGTGAAGCAGAATCAAAACAACCCGCAAAGCCAGTGACTGCACAGCCAGAGAAAAAAGCGCAAACCACGGCAAATACTGGGGCAAAAGCGCCTGTACAAGCTAAAAGAGGCATCAGTAAAACAGGTAGCTTAGCGTTACTTATTTCACTTTTAGTGGCTTCTGCAGTTGGCTATGAGTTTTATCTAAAATTAAATAGCGATCAGCAATCGGCTGTGGCATTGACTGAGCTGACAGATGAAAACCTTCGCTTACAGCAGCAAATTGATGCATTAAAAAGTGCCCAACAAACAATGCAGCACTCGCTTTATAACAGTGAACAAAAGGTCACTGATGCACTAAATGAAAGTGCTGAGCAAACACAGCAGCAATTACAAGCGGCTTTAAAGCGCGCCGAGCAGCAAACTTTCACGCTTAATCCGCAAGAAGTCACAAGCTTGCAGCGTATGGCCGAATTTAAATTGTGGGCAGAGCACGATTACCAAGGGGCTGCTGCTGTGCTATCTCGCTTAGATAGCTTGCTTGCAGAACACCCGGGTACAGGCGCTATTCGCCAAGCAATTCACCAAGATTTACAAACCTTGAATGCCATAGAACCTGTGGCTGTTGAGGCAATTTATTTAAAACTGCATGGCATTAATCAAAAAGTTGATGAACTGGTATTTAATGCTATTTCACTCCCTGAAGAGGTCGTCAAAGAAGACCCAAATCAATTAAGTGAAAATGTCAGTGAGTGGCGTCAAAACCTTTCGAAGTCGTGGCAGCAGTTTAAAGACTTCTTTGTTAAAGTGCGCAGACGTGAAGATATGGTTATCGCACCATTTTTAAGTGAACAAGAGCGTCACTTAGTAAAACAGCGCCTGAGTTTATACTTATCTCAAGCGCAAGATGCGGTATTAAGTAAGCAAAGCAGTGTGTATTTTAGCGCTGTTGATGCTGCACATAGCTTGGTAAAAGATTACTTTAAGCAAGATGATGCACAAACAAAAGCGGCCTTAAAGAGCCTTACTGAGCTTTCGAAAGAGCAACTTGATTTTAGCCTAAAAGTGTCACTACAAAGTACTGAGCAGGTGAAGGAGTGGGCACAATGATCCGCTTTTTATTAATCATTATTGCAATAGCAGTCTGCTTAGGGATTGCCCCTTTTTTTATAGATCAAAAGGGTTATGTACTAATTGCCTTTAATAAAACAACCATTGAAGGGACTATTTGGGGCATCACAGCACTTTTAATATTAGCATTCGCTGCACTGTTTTTACTTTATAAGCTTTGCCGTTACGTAATATCTTTATACAGTCATACACGCCATGGCTTTTTTGCGCGCAGTGAAGAGCGTAAACAAGCGGCTATTGAGCAAGGTGTATGGAGCTTAATTAATAACGATTATGCGCAGCTTGAGCTTGCACTTGATAACAATAGTGTTGCAGAAAAGTGGAGCGATATACGTTATGCGCTTCTTGCTAAAGCGGCATTAGCTAATAATGAGAGCGAAAAAGCGGTTAGTTATCTTGATAAAATAAGCCAGGATAAGCAGTTAAAAGTGGCTAATTTATGGATTGCTAGCGGTGAAACCAGCACCATTTTTGCTGACCTTAAAGCGTTAGCTGAGCGCAAAAAAGCCACGAGTTTAGAGCTTAAAATGTATGCCCATGTATTGGTAAAAGAGCAAAAGTGGGCGTCATTGAATGACTTTATGCCGCGTTTATTGCGCAAGAAAACACTTTCAGAGCAAGAGTGGCAACAACTTTTTGATAGTTACTTTGCAGCTCAATCAAACGGAGATTTAACTGAGCGTTATGAGCAATTAGCCAAAAACCTGAAACCACATGCTGAGGTAAGCTATTTAACGGCGATGGCGAAGGCAGGTGAGTTAAACAAAATTGAGCTAAGCTTAATTAAAATGATAAAAAAACCGCTGCAACATAAAGACTTAGCACGTATTTTACGTACTAGTAGCGCTGGCGATGCACTCAAGTTGCAATCAAGTTTGCAGGATATATTAAAAAAAGATACCGAAAATACAGATTTACTATTAGCCCTTGCATGTTTAGCAAATGCGCATGGTGAATATGACTTAGCTGCGCGGGTGTTTGATAAAGCGCTTAATGCTGATAACCGCCATGCCTATTTGCAGCAAGCGGTTCTTAGTTATAGTAAGAGTGCCCAACCAGAAAAAGCATTGGTACTCTATCAATAATTTTACTTCAGCCGGCAAAGGAGCAATGGCTTGAAAAACTTATTTACACTGACAATAAGTATTGCACTTGCTTACTTTCTTACAGGGTATTTAAGTAATTCTTTGCTGGCGATTGATGGTTATGCGGTTGCAGCGTGGCCGCCTGCAGGTATTGCGCTTGCCAGTATCTTACTGCTTCGAAATCGTGCTCTGCTAGGAGTTTTACTAGGGGCGTTCTTTGTAAACCTTATTCACCTTGATAAAGTCACTGATATTTTTCACTGGCAAATGATGTTGCAAGCTATTGGTGTGACAAGTGCATCAACATTTCAGGCTTGGCTTGCCTATTACATTATAATTCATGTAGTTAAACGCCCGATTGAGTTATCGTCATTAAAGCAAAGTATGATTGGCTTAATGATAGGTGGCCCTTTGTGTAGTTTGATTGCAGCATCAATTGGCACCGGCTTATTGGTCATTAATAATGTTATTCCGAGTTATGCGGCGCTTAATAATTTTATCGCATGGTGGATTGGCGACAGCATTGGGGTGCTGATTTTTACACCATTAATTTTAGCGGCATTTAGTTACCACCACACTCGTCAACGGCTGCAAATCATTGTGCCGTCGTTATTAATTTATGTGGTTATTTGTGTCAGCTTTTATGGTGCAGCCAGTGTAAAAAAAGACAAAGACTTACAGCGCCAGCAAGCAAAAGTCAGTGCAATTCATACTAATCTTGAACACCAAGTTGATGAAATTAAATCGCATTTATCTTTATTAGCTACTTTTTTTGCTAGTAGTGACATGGTTGATTTTGATGAATTTAAGCGTTTTACAACAAGGCAACTACAATATAGCAAAGAAATCCTTGCCCTTGAGTGGGCACCTAAAGTTATTCACTCACAACTAAATAACTATCAAAGTCTACTGCGTGATGAACTGGGTGCTGATTACTACGTGAAAGAAAAAAATGCTGCAGGACAGTGGCAGCCGGTAAGTAAGCGAGCAGTCTATTTTCCGGTGCAATATATTCATCCATTAGTAGGGAACGAACCAGCGCAAGGCTTTGATTTGGCTTCAAGCGAGTTACGTAAACAAGCGTTAACTGATTCTCGGTTAATTAAAAATGTCACCGTCAGTGAGCCTATTACTTTGATGCAAGGTGATGGTAACGAAAAGGGCGTTTTATTCTTCAACCCTGTTTATTCAGACATTAATCATCAGGTCGGCTTTCGGGGTTATGTTGTTGCTGTGGTTAATTTAGAGTTGCTGGCACAAACACTAAATTTTAATCAAAATACTGAGATTGAAACCAGTTTTTTTGATGTTACCGATGGTACTAACCCTGTCGAGATTTACAGCCCACACCGTGTTGGTACAACCGCTATTGCGAGCTTTAATTTTATTATTGGCGAGCGCGTTTGGCAGGTGAAATTATGGGAGTCAGTAGCGCAGTCGTCATGGCTGCCTTATTGGCTAGCGCAAATAGTCGGTATGCTGTTTGTTTGGTTATTGATCACATTTTTGATTTCAGTAACCGGTACTAATATTCAAATTCGTCAGCAAGTAGCGAAACAAACTCAAAGCCTTCGCGAAGAAAAACTAAAAGCCGATAAAGCCAGCCAAATTAAAAGTGAGTTCTTGGCGAATATGAGCCATGAAATACGCACACCTATTAATGGTATAAAAGGTTTGCATTATTTAGCAATGCAAGAGCCTGACTGGCAACAAGCCCGTGGTTATATTGATCAAGCCGATGGTGCATTGAATGTACTATTACGGGTAATCAATGATGTTTTAGATTTTTCTAAAATAGAAGCGGGGCGATTGGAGCTACATCAAGAACCCATCGATGTGAATGCGTTGGTTAATGAACTGACTAACTTATTGCAGTTTGAACTTAATTCCCGTGCTTTAAAGTTTAAGGTTGAGTTTGATGCATCTGCGCACTTATTGATCCACACCGACCCAATTCGTTTAAAACAAGTATTATTAAACCTGTTAAACAATGCGGTGAAGTTCACTCAAGAAGGCACGATTACATTACGTATTTGGCAGCAGGGTGAATTTACTTACTTTAGTGTTATTGATACTGGCATCGGCATCAGTAAAGAGGCGCAGCAGCGCCTGTTTAAACCATTCTCACAAGCCGATAGCTCAACCTCTCGTCGCTTTGGTGGCACAGGTTTAGGCTTGAGTATTTGCCAAAAACTCATTGTTATGATGGGAGGCGAGATAAGCCTCAGTAGCTCTGAGGGGCAAGGTTCAACGTTTACAATTTCGCTGCCATTTGAGTCCCCTCTTGAAGAGGTGATTCATAGCGACGATGAGTTAGCTGATATCGATGTGACAGCTGTTTCATTTGCTGGCGATACAATTCTATTGGTTGAAGATAACCCATTGAATCAACATGTGGCGAGTTCGATTTTAAAAACTAAAGGTTGCCAACCTGATATCGCTAAAGATGGCCACGAGGCTATTAAGATGATCAGTGAAAAAAGCTATGACCTTGTACTCATGGATATTCAAATGCCGAATATGGATGGCTTACAAGCGACTAAGGTTATTCGCAACGAGTTACTGATCACCGATTTACCGATTATTGGCTTATCGGCAAATGCCCACGATGATGATCTTAAGAAAGGTTTAGCCAGTGGTATGAATGGTTATTTAACTAAACCAATTGATGCTGATAAACTTTTTAAAACCTTGTGGCATTTTTTGCATAATGCTAGCGGCCATTAAAGCAGACATTTGACCTCAAAAAAGTAAATAAAATCATCTAAACTTGAAATATCGCCGTGGGTACGTATGATCCGCGCAAATTTACTGAACCTGAGTGCTAATTATGATCAATAACAAACTCCCTTTGCTTGATATTCACCGTCATCTAGATGGTAATGTTCGCCCACAAACGATCTTAGACCTTGGTCGTCAGTTTAAACTTGAATTACCTGCTGACAACATTGAAGCGCTTATTCCGCACGTACAGGTTATCGACCCTGAACCAAATTTAGTGGCATTTTTACAAAAGCTTGATTGGGGTGTAAAAGTACTGGGTGATTACGATGCTTGTCGTCGTATTGCTATCGAAAACGTTGAAGATGCGATTGCCCAAAACCTCGATTACGTTGAGCTTCGTTTTAGTCCATATTATATGGCGCAAAGCCAAGGCTTACACCCGCAAGGAGTTGTCGAAGCGGTGGTTGATGGTGTAAAAAGTGCGTGCCAAAACGCGCCAATTAAAGCTAACTTAATCGGCATCATGTCGCGTACATATGGCACCAAAATCTGTCAGCAAGAGCTTGATGCGCTACTTGCTTTTAAAAATGATTTAGTGGCGGTTGATTTAGCTGGCGATGAAATTGGTTTCCCGGGTGAGCTATTTGTTGATCACTTTAAACAAGTTCATGATGCATACTTAGCTGCCACGATTCATGCCGGTGAAGCACGCGGTAGCGAAAGCATTTGGCAAGCAATTAACGAGCTTGGTGCAACGCGTATTGGTCATGGTGTAAAAGCAATTGAAGATGCTGCACTAATGGATTACTTACGTGATAAGCGCATTGGTATTGAGTCTTGCTTAACCAGTAACATTCAAACCAGTACTGTTGCTGAGCTTGCAAAACACCCGCTAAAAACCTTCTTAGACCATGGTATTTTGGCATCGATTAATACTGATGATCCGGCCGTTGAAGGTATTGAAATAGCGTATGAGTATCAAGTAGCAGCACCTGCGGCAGGGTTAAGCCAAGCCGATATGGAAAAAGCGCAAGCTAATGCGCTTGAAATTGCTTATTTAAGCGATGCAGATAAAGCGGCTTTAAAACAGTTAGCTGCTAATCGTTAAGCAGCTAACTTATACTTGGTGCTCTTGGCATGAAACGTAGTTTTCATATAATGCCTTGAGCACGTCACCTCGGCTGATCATGCCAACAACCTTACCACCCTCGATAACTGGGTAATTCTTTGGCTTACCCGTTTTCATGGCATCAGCCAACTCAATGATATTTTGATCGCTACTCACGGTAACAACATCGGTGCGCATGAGTTGTTTTACCTTTACCACGCCATCGCAGAAATAACTGTTTTGCATGAGCGGTTGCAGCAGCTCTTGTTCTGAAATAAAGCCAACTAAACTTTTGTTGTCATCGAATACAGGTGCGCCTAGTAATTTAAACTTTTGCAGCTCGCTAATCGCGGTGGTCATTTCAGTTTCAGGCGTAATGTGTGGCAACTTACGTTGCATAAAGTCTTGTACTTTTGTATTTAGCATTTGGGTCTCTCCCCATCGTTATTCTAAACAGAGTATGGTCAAGGAAATGCAGTTTGTGAAATCGTTTAGACGGATTAAGGCGATAGGTAAAACAAATAAAAAAGGCATCCAATTGGATGCCTTAAAAATAATCTGTATGAGTTAGTTATTTAATGAATGCAAATGCATCAGCGTACATGTTCTCACGTACCGCACCATGGTTAATAAAATCATCGCGAACCACGCCAATCATGTCGAAGCGGCCTGCCATGTAAATATCGTATGGTTCTAAAGACACTATATCTTCCATAACGGCCTTGTGGACGTAACCGGTTTTGCCAGTCCAGCTTTGCGGCGCATTTTCAACCACTGGAATGTATTGGAAATGTGGGTTGCTGTTTGCCCATGCTTGCATTTCATCATGAGCATAAAGCGCAGCTTGCTCACGAACACCCCAGTAAAATAATACAGGGCGCTCACAGCCAATTTCAGCAAGGTGATCAGCCATTGATTTGGCATAAGAAAAACCAGTACCGCCAGCAAGTAGAATAATTGGGCGCTCACCCTCAACTCGCAGCTGTGATACACCTAAACCCACTTCAACATTAACTTGCTGTTGCTCTGTATGTGCTTGACGTAAATGATCAAGCGCTTGCATTGCATACGAATCAGCACCTGCGGCACCAATATGTAGTTCAATTTGGTCAGTTTGTGAAGGGCGGCTTGCAATAGAAAAGGCACGCTTATCTTTTTCGCCTAATACAAGTTGCATATATTGGCCTGCCTCGAATGACACAGGTTGCTGTGGTTTCAAAATGACCTTATGTACATGGTCTGTAAGCGGGCTGATCGCAACAACGTCAGCGAGTAATGTTTGCATAGTTTACCTTTATAAGCACAGAAGCAAATTCGGTTATGAATCGCACTCATAACCGTTAAATTTTGAGCAGTTTAACATAGTCACAGCCTAGAGAATATCTAAGCTGTCCCATAATTCATCAACACGTTCTTTGATTTTTGGATCCATAACAATGGGCTCACCCCATTCACGATCTGTTTCGCCTGGCCATTTATTGGTTGCATCCATGCCCATTTTTGAGCCAAGGCCCGAAACTGGCGATGCAAAATCTAAATAATCAATTGGCGTGTTTTCGATCATCGTCGTATCGCGAGCAGGGTCCATACGCGTTGTTATGGCCCAGATCACGTCGTTCCAATCACGTGCGTTTACATCATCATCGCAAACAATCACGAACTTGGTATACATGAATTGACGTAAGAAAGACCACACCCCCATCATCACGCGCTTGGCATGACCTGGGTATTGTTTTTTCATCGTGACCACAGCCATACGATAAGAACAGCCTTCAGGTGGTAGATAAAAATCTACAATTTCAGGGAATTGCTTTTGCAGAATTGGTACGAACACTTCGTTCAATGCAACCCCGAGTACTGCTGGCTCATCTGGTGGACGGCCAGTGTAAGTGCTGTGATAAATTGGGTTTTCACGATGTGTAATGTGAGTGACCGTCATCACCGGAAACTCGTCTACTTCGTTGTAGTAACCTGTGTGGTCGCCATAAGGGCCTTCTGGTGCTGTTTCACCTGGCATAATATAACCTTCAAGCACGAACTCTGCGGTAGCAGGCACTTGTAGGTCATTTGAAACCGATTTAACAACTTCAGTTTTACCACCGCGTAGTAAACCAGCAAATGCATATTCGCTTAGGGTGTCTGGTACTGGTGTTACAGCGCCTAAGATTGTCGCAGGGTCGGCACCTAATGCGACAGATACAGGGTAAGGTTCGCCTGGGTGCTCTTTACACCATTCACGAAAATCTAATGCGCCACCGCGGTGCGATAGCCAACGCATAATAATTTTGTTTTTACCCAATAGCTGCTGACGGTAAATGCCTAAGTTTTGGCGCTTTTTATAAGGCCCTTTGGTAACCGTTAGACCCCATGTGATCAAGGGAGCAGCATCACCCGGCCAGCAATGTTGGATAGGCAGCTTAGTTAAGTCAACATAATCGCCTTCAAGTATAACTTGCTGACAAGGCGCTTTTTTTACTTCTTTAGCTGGCATATTCAGTACTTGTTTGAATACTGGGATTTGCCCTAGTGCCTCTTTAATGCCTTTTGGTGGCTCAGGCTCTTTTAGAAAAGCTAATAACTTACCAACTTCGCGCAGTTCACTGACATCATCTTGGCCCATACCCATCGCTACACGTTTGGGCGTACCAAAAAGGTTAGCAAGAACGGGAATGGTGTGACCTTTAGGGTTTTCGAATAACAGAGCAGGGCCTTCTGCACGTAACGTACGGTCGGCAATTTCGGTCATTTCAAGGTAAGGATCAATTTCTTGTTTGATCCGTTTTAACTCACCTTTTTGTTCTAATAACTCGATAAATTCGCGAAGATCTTTGTATTTCATTATAGCCGCTTAAACGCTGAATAAACTGTCGCTATTATACTCAAAACCACTGATTAAGCTAATTTAGCCACGAAAGCTTTTGCTATTACTGGGTTAAGCTACATTGGTACTTTTTACCTCTTAAAATCAGCATGGCTTCATCGCCTTTAGACCAAAACAGCACATTATCGGCACTGTATTTAACCCCAGAGCCGCTTACTTGGCGATTGAGTAAATATTCACTCTCCTTAAATGTCAGTCTGGCTTCCTCATCATTGTACTCAACGATACTGGCGCTGAGGGTCTCATCGCACAGATAGTTGCTCGGTGCACTTTGCTCAGCACATGCGCACAAGGTAACTAAAGCGAGCCCCGAGAGAAGTGGTTTAATCATAGAAACACCTCTATTTTTGAATGAGCTATAAGCCTAACAAAGAAAAATTAACCGTTGGTGAAAATGGCAGGATAAGTTATGTTGATAGTGTATTTAATGGGCAAGGAAAAACCATGGCAGGCACAAATTTACTAACCTTACTTGATGATATTACAACACTTTTAGACGACATTGCGACGATGAGTAAAGTCGCAACAAAAAAAACAGCAGGGGTGTTAGGTGATGACCTCGCGCTTAATGCTCAGCAAGTTACAGGGGTAACTGCCGATAGAGAGTTGCCAGTGGTTTGGGCTGTAGCAAAAGGCTCGTTTATCAACAAAGCCATCTTAGTGCCCGCAGCGTTATTGATTAGTGTTTGGTTGCCTTGGTTAATCACTCCGCTGTTAATGGTTGGCGGGCTGTTTTTGTGTTTTGAAGGTGCAGAGAAAATTATCGAAAAGCTGTTTGGTCACGCTCAACAAGAAGATGAAAGTGTGGTTGAACAACAAGACTTACAAGAATACGAAAAGCAAAAAATCAAAGGAGCAATCCGTACTGATTTTATCCTCTCTGCAGAAATTATAGTGATAACGCTAGGTACGGTTGCTGGCGCAACGCTGGTTAATCAAGCTTTAGTGCTCAGTGTAATCGCAATTATTATGACCATTGGCGTGTATGGGTTAGTTGCTGGGATTGTTAAACTTGATGATGCTGGTTTGTATTTACTGCAAAAAGCGCAGCAAAGTGGCGGTAAGTTTAAAGAGCTTGTAGGTAAGTTTTTACTTGCTGCAGCGCCTAAGTTAATGCGCTTTTTAGCCTTTGCAGGAACGGTTGCTATGTTCTTAGTTGGCGGTGGCATATTGGTACATGGGATCCCTGTTTTGCATCACGCCAAGCAAGGTAGCACCGAGTTTGTAACGGATTTAGTTGGCAAAACTGGGGAGCTGGCTACGCCGATTATATTTGATGGTTTATTGGGCGTTGTTGCTGGGGGGATCGTCGTTTTAATGATGGAGCTTTGGCGTAGAATTCTTCGCAAGTAAATATTGAAAGAGTCTTTTTTGTTAAAGGTTTGTAGCAAATATAGGGGCTTTGCTTTATTATTGCTCAGTTAAAAATAACAATTAAATCGTTAAATGGAGTTAATCATGTCTCGATACCTCACTTTTGTGCTGGGGCTAGCGTTATTTACGCTGTCATTTACCAGCTTCGCTAAATCTGCAAAATTATCAGTAGAAGATTTCAGTAAAGGTAATGACTTTAGTCGTGTAACTATCTCTCCTGATGGCAACTACGTCGCAGCTATAAAAAAACACGAAGGTAAAAATTCACTCATCATTGTTGATACAACCAAGTTTGCCGTAACCCATGCGGTTGCTTTTCCGGGTAATGCACAGGTTGGCGAATACCATTGGGTTAACAATGAGCGTGTTATTCTTGAAAAAGAGTATTTAAAGGGCTGGCAAGATACGCCTATTTATTATGGTGAGCTATTTGCTGTGAATGTTGATGGTAGCCGTGGCGCATATGTAATTGGTTATCATGGTGAACAGCAAACTGGTACTCGGTTAAAGAAGCAAACACCAGTTCGAGGAACGTCATATCTTTTAGATCCCTTACTTCATGATGATAAAAAAGTTTTGGTTGTCACTTACCCATGGACAGCAACCAATGAGCCAACAACCGTTGTTTATGAAGTCGATGTTTACCGCGGTCTTCGCACTTTAATTACGCGCTCACCTGCACCTATGGGGCGTTTTTTAACAGATCATGATGGTAATGTTCGTATCGCCGTATCAAGTGACGATTATCTAAACGCGACAATTCATGTTCGAGAGCCTGAAGGCGGTTTTTGGAAAGAGCTTGATACAAAAGGTATTAATTACACCGATATTACATTAAAGGCATTTGATAAATCAGGTGAGTCTGTATATGCCACTGCATCAAAGGATGGGGAAGCAGAAAGTCTAATTAAGATTAACCTAAAAACGAAAGAAGTGACGAAAATCTTCCAGGATAAGCATGTTTCACCGTCACATATTTGGGTTGATGAAATCTCTAAGGAACTATTTGCTATAGAAACCGAGGCTGACTACCCAAGTTATGCGTTTGTTGATAGCGATTCACCTAAATCACAGCGCCTTAAAGATTTATTAGGTGCACTACCCGGCAGTCAAGTACAGTTAGTCAGTAGTACAGAAGATGATACAAGGAATATTATTTTCGCATCGAGTGATATAAACCCTGGGCAATATTATTTATATGACGCGAATACCAATAAGTTACGTTTATTATTTTCTACTAGAAGCTGGATAAGTCAAGATGATATGGCACAAACTACGCCGCTACGCTTCAAAAGCCGTGATGGTTTAACAATTTTAGCTTATTTAACTATACCAAACGGTAAAGCTGAGAAAAACTTACCCTTGGTTGTTATGCCGCATGGTGGTCCAATTGCACGTGATTACTGGGGCTATGATCCAGAAGTGCAAATGTTAGCCAATAAAGGTATGGCAGTACTTAAGGTTAACTTTCGTGGCTCGGAAGGGTTTGGTGTGAACTTCCAAGAAGCCGGTTATCGTCAGTGGGGACAAAACGTTCAGCACGACATTATTGATGGTGTGAAATTATTGATTAATGACGGCACAGTTGATAAGGATAATATTTGCATTATGGGAGCCAGCTTCGGTGGTTACTCTGCACTACAAAGCGCGATTATCGAGCCAGATATGTTCAAGTGTGCAATAGGCCTGATGGGGGTTTACGACTTGCCTCTTATGTATGAAGAAGGTGACACGCAAGCAAGTAGTTATGGTGTTAATTATCTAAAAACAGTGATTGGTACTGATGAGGCTGAGTTAAAAGCATTCTCGCCAGCTTATAATGTCGATAAGCTAAAAGCACCTGTTCTTATTGTGCATGGTGGTGAAGACGAACGTGCGCCAATTGAGCAAGCAGAATCATTAGAAGCCGCTTTGAAAAAAGCTAAGCACCCATATGAAATCACTATTCTAGATGATGAAGGTCACGGTTTTTATAAAGAAGAGCACCGCACTCTTTACTATAAAAAAGTATTGGCTTTTTTAGATGATCATTTAAAGCTTTAATGAAAAGTGCCGGCGAGCAAGCTCGCCGGCAAGGATTTAGCACGGGAACGTAAGCGTGCTAGTGTGCAAGGTCTTCCTTTAAGTTGTACAAACTCAAAAGATGATTCGTTCATTAAGCAATGAAGCCTAGTTGCAATTTAAAACAGAGCAGGGAGAGTGACTCTGTTATTGCTAATAAGCATTTATAAAACCAACAAAGTAATATAAATACTGTGCCATACAAAAATGTTATAACATAACAAAGTTAAAGTAAATAGCGAGAGTCATATTATTAGGCTGGTTTCTTCTGTGTGATATTTATGGGTAACAGATTATTGAGTATTCAACTTACTACAATCGTAACTCAAGCATAGCTCTGCGAGCTCAACCTTTGCTTTAGGATTCCCTTGTAAGGTGGCTTTGTTGAGCCAGTAAGCTGCTTTTTCGTTATTCACATTTGTCCCTTGGCCATCACGATACATCTGACCCAAGTTTAATTGCCCCCATGAATAACCATCTTCCGCAGACAGGGTAAAACTTTTCAACGCTTCTTCGTATAAGCCATCTTTGAAGTAAGTGATCCCTTCCTGATTATGTTTATCGAGCTTAACGCCCGTATATAAAGGCTTAGGTCTAGGCGGGTGCATAACAAAACCACCAAATAAACTATAAAGCTCAGGTCGCATAATCTTATATATGCTGCCTTCATCATAAAGCTGCTGTATTTGTGATTTACTGAAAGTCAGGGTTTTACTAGAAAAGTAATCATCTTGAACTAGCATGCTGGTTCGCATCGCAATCTCGATGTCTTTATTGTACTTGTAAGTGTAGTTAGCAACTCTAAAAGTCATGCTCTTGTCATCCAATTCAACGAGCTGAGCTACTTTTAGGTTATTAATACGTTTTGGTTTGCCAGTAAACTTATCTGAATAGACAAAATAGGTATCAAACAACTTTGGCTCGTTTAGGTAAGTTTGCTCGTTCTCAGTTTGTTCATTCGCCCCGATTAATGCTTTTGCTAATAGGTAAACGATGATGAATAGGCCAATAAAGTACTTTATAAACGACGCTAACTCTAAGGCGGGCAATGAATACCAAGGTGCAGGAGTAACATAGCCACAGTCATCACATTGTCTTTGATAATTAATAGAAAGTGGCATGATGGGCAAAATAGTAAAGCGCAAAACTTTACTGTGATTGCTTAAAGAATAATGTTCACTATGGCAATGTGGACACGTTTTTTGTTTTTTATAAAAAACATCAGCGGGTGCGGTATTAAATAGAAGCATCGTTTATTCCTGAATATTGCTATCAATAAACTAGAACAAATGCAGAGAGTTAGAAAGCACCAAACTGTAAGCAAATATGAATTAAATATGCTGAACAATGTTTTCGTTTAGAGAAACAGCACATTCTCTGCTATGATCCACAGCATCTTCGAGGATGTCCCTCAATTATCAAGTTTGGAATATTACTGTGACCGCTACTGCTTTTTCATCTTTGACTTTGCCGCAAGAGTTAACCGATAACTTATCAACTTTAGGTTATACGCAAATGACGCCTGTGCAAGCGCAAAGCTTGCCAGTGATCTTGCAAGGCAAAGATATTATTGCCCAAGCTAAAACCGGGTCGGGTAAAACGGCTGCATTTAGTCTAGGTGTGCTGGCTAAGTTAAATGTGAAACGCTTTCGTATTCAGTCTCTCATTTTATGTCCAACCCGAGAATTAGCAGAGCAGGTAGCGGAAGAAGTTCGTAAGCTAGCCCGTGGTATTCATAACATTAAAGTTTTAACCTTATGTGGCGGTGTGTCTATTGGTCCACAAATTGGCTCATTAGAGCATGGTGCGCATATCATTGTTGGCACGCCAGGTCGTGTTGATGACCATATTCGCAAAGGCACATTGCGCTTAAATGATGTTGAAACCTTGGTGTTAGATGAAGCTGATCAAATGCTAGATATGGGTTTCCAAGATACCCTTGATGCTATTGTTGAGAGTATTCCAAATCAACGCCAAACATTATTGTTTAGTGCGACTTATCCAAAATCAATTGCTGCGATAGCTGAGCGAGTGCTTAGCAACCCTGAAATGATTAAGGTAGAAGAAGAGCAAACAAAAAGCACAATCAAGCAATACTTTTATAAGCTAGATAACAACAAACAGCGCTTTAATACATTGAAGCTGTTGTTATTAAAGTTCCAACCAGAAAGCTGTGTGGTTTTTTGTAACACCAAGGTTGAAACTCAACAGATTTGTGATGACCTTTATGCTGAAGGGTTTAGTGCGGTTGCCTTACACGGTGATTTAGATCAACGTGAACGTGAGCGCACTTTAATTCGCTTTGCTAATAAAAGTGCCTGTATTCTGGTTGCAACGGATGTTGCTGCGCGTGGCTTAGATATCAACGATATGGACATGGTAGTGAACTACCACCTCGCGCATGACCCTCAAACCCATGTACACCGTGTTGGTCGTACTGGTCGAGCAGGTAAAAAGGGTATTGCATGTTCTATTTATGGTGAAGCAGAGCAATTTAAAGTGGCACAAATTGGCGACCACTATGAGCGCGACTTTGACCCTGAACCAATTCCGCCATTTAGCTTGCTCGAAAAGCCTGCTTATAAGCCAACCATGGCTACCATTATGATTGATGCCGGCAAGAAGCAAAAAATTCGTGCCGGTGATATTTTAGGTGCATTAACTGGTAAAGAGGGAATTGCCGGTCATCAGGTAGGTAAAATTAACGTACTTGATAATGTGGCCTTTATTGCTGTTGAGCGAGCAGCTGCAAAACCTGCATTACGCAAATTGACCGAAGGTAATATTAAAAAGCGCAAGATCCGTGCGCGACGTTTGAGTCGGTAATCTGGTTAATTATGAGCAGCTAGCTTTAAGCTGCTCATATTCGAGTTGTATTTTCTTAAACTCAATTGCACAGCCTTGGCGGTCTGGGTGGTGTTTTAGCGCCAGTTGTCGCCAACGCTTTTGTAACTGTTTTTCCGAAAAATCAGTAGGTAGCTGCCACGCTTGTTGTAATTGTAATAGCTGCTGCTGAGGTAATGAGTGAATCCCCTTCTTTGTGCTAAATGAAGAAAAGCGCTGCCAAAAATCAGTTAACAACGCATCAATTTCATCGCTTGTTGTATCAAAGTTTTGCCAATCTAAATAATAACCCCGTAGCGGGTCATGACTTTCTAATGCGTTACTTGTTTGCTTACTAATAAGTTCAATATGTAAAGAGGCAATCTCTAGCTGTTGCTCTGGCGCAAGTTGTGCTTGCAGTTGATACAAGCCATTCATAACTAAAAAGTTGCGTTTAAACAGATCTTTTTGTGGGTCTGCGTCTAATGATTCTATTTTTCCAGATTCACTAAGTGCGCTGGCAAGCGTATGAACCTTCCAAACAGGCTGTTCCAAAAGGAGGTAAAAAATCTCATCAATCAGTGGGTTAACCATTGTTCGCAGGCCTGACTTTGGTGTAATCTAAATGTATGTACGCTATCACAGCTAAACAATTGAAACTACAAAGTTGCTCTGAGATAAATATTTAGCATTATAAAATTAGCATAAAAAGCCAAGTATAAGATTAGGGATATTAAATATATGCTCGCACCTACACGTTTAAGCATACTTTGTTCAGCGTTTTTTTGCTGTTTTTTCGTTATGCCCTTCAATTTGGCTGCAAATTCATTATTTGAGCAATTCACACAACAAGAACAATGGGAAGATAAGCATCAACTAGGGTTACAGTTAATTTCACAAGGTTCACTGAGTAATGAGCAAACTCTTGAAGTTTATATGCAATTAGCCGATTTAGCATTAGAGAAAGATTTATTTTCTAAAGCAATTGAAAATTACCAAAAAGTTGAGTTATCTACATCATTTGATACCAATCCGGAGCGTTTCTTTCGTGCAATAAAAATGCAAGGAGTGACCTACTATTATCAAGGTTTGATGCAACAGGCGCTAATAGCGTACTTAAAAGCGATACCTTTTGCTGAAAAAATGCCTGACCCACTAGCTAAAGCCAATTTAATGAGCAACATTGGTCTCGCTTATTTTGATATGTTTAATTTGAATCAAGCTTTAAATTACTACAAACAGGCCAAAGATATTTATGAGCAACATGGTAGTGAGCAAGATAAAGCTGATATTTTGCATAACATTGCCGGAATATATATTCGACTTTCAAGTTACGAAGTTGCTCTTGAAATGTACAGAGAAACATTAAATATATTCCAAAGTTTAGGTGATATGGATGGTGTCGCTCAATCCTATGGAAATATGGGGGTAGCTTATTCTGAGCTTGGACAGTATCAACTCTCTTTGCATTATTATCAGCGTGCTTTGCGCTATTATCAAGAAACAAATAACGCCTATTTCTTGTCTTCTCGCCATGGCAACATTGCTAATGTTTATTTGCGCACGGGTGATTTAGAGCTTGCCTTAAGCCATGCCGAAAAAGCGATTGAGTTTGCAAAAAAAATTGACAACAAAGCCTTAGAGTTGGCCGGCGTGTTGTCACAAGCAAAAATTGAATTGTTACAGAATAAATTAACAAAAGCTGAATCCACTTTAACTACTTCAGTACAGATGGCAAAGGAGTACAAAGACGATTTACGTGTTCAAGATGGTATGGGAATGATGGCTTTAATTAAAGCAGGTCAAGGTGATTTTGCTACAGCCGTTGCGAATTTTGATAAGTTTGTTCGTTCATTTAACTCTGTTCAAAATGCCAAATTATTAAAGTCGATGGGAGAGTTACAAAGCCAGATACAAGCAACTCAGCTCAATCAAGAAATAATCGAACTAAAGCAACGTCAACAAGTACAAGATCTCGAAATGTCCAAACAACGACAGTTGGGCATTATGCTATTCATCTTATTCGTTATGCTGGTGGTAACAGGTATTACTGTATACCGTCGTAGTATTGAAAAAGGCGCTAAAGAGCAGCTTTCTTTAATGGTGGCAAAACGAACAAAAGAACTTGAAGAAACAGCAGAAAAATTGCGCAGAGCTAACGAAATAAAGAGTCAATTTTTAGCAAATATTAGTCATGAAATTCGTACGCCGCTAACTGCAATTTTAGGGCAAACAGATAATTTAATTAATGGTTATTATAAACCAGAGCACTTAAATGATGAACTTGCTGTTATCCAAAAACAAAGTGATCATTTAAAAGAGCTAATAAATGACGTGCTAGATATCAGTAAAATTGAAGCTAACAAGCTAGAGCTTAGCCTAAAAGAGGGGGATTTAGTTCGGTTGCTTACTGATGTCCATTCTATGCTTAGTGGTCAGGCTAAAGATAAAGGGTTGAACTTTGCATTTCATAATGAACTTGGTGAGCAATATTATAGCTTGCTCGACTTTACCCGCATTAAACAAATCCTTATTAACCTGTGTGCAAATGCAATTAAGTTTACAAACCAAGGCGAAGTTGAGTTAAAGGTTTCGCGTGTTGAGCAAGGTGTGTGGTTTTATGTCACCGACACTGGTATTGGCATGAATGCCGAGCAACTGAAGCAAATATTTGACTGCTTTAGCCAAGGTGACAATAGTATTAGTCGCCGTTTCGGTGGTACTGGACTTGGATTAAGTTTATCGCAACAGCTTGCAATGATGATGGGTGGTTATATAAGTGTTGAAAGTGAGCTGAACCAAGGTAGCGTGTTCTCATTTTACTTACCTTGTAAAGAGTATATACCAAGCTCTGACATCATTGAGCCTGCAAAACTCGAACAACATGCTGCCAATGGCTTATCTGGCAAAGTGCTGCTAGCTGAAGATCATCCAGATAACCGCCGTTTAATTTCTCGCTATTTAGAATCTATGGGACTTGAGGTGATTGCTGTAGAAAATGGTGAGCAAGCCGTTGAGCAGTGTTTAAAGGAGTTTCCCGATGTCGTGTTGCTTGATATTCAGATGCCAGTGCTTGATGGTTTAAGTGCGCTTAAACTATTACATGAATGTGGGTTTACACAGCCTGTATATGCGTTAACGGCTAATGCTATTAGTCACGAAATCGACGGTTATCTTCAAGCGGGATTTACAGGTTATCTTGCTAAGCCAATTGATAAAAAGGTGTTTTACACGCAACTTGCTAAGCATTGTAAGAAGGACGCCGTTACAATTAAGTCTCAGCATGATATGAGCGACTTAGTCGCTAGTTTTATTGCAAGTTTCGAGCACGAAAGCGCCTTAATACAACAACACTTTGCTGCTGATAAATACTTCGATTTGCAGCAGGATGCGCACCGCATTGGTGGTGCTGCAAAAATGTTTGCGTTAGATGAGGTGGCAGTGAGTGCAATGGCGCTTGAGTCTGCACTAAAACAGCAAAAATTATCAGGCTTAACTAGCCTAGTTGCTCAGTTGCTTGAGCAGCTACATTGTGCTGCTGTAAGTCAAAATAACTCAATCTCTCCATCTTGATGATTTTTAGAAGAGTCGCTAGTTTGGATACGATCGCGATTTATACGCTGATTAGTATCGATATCTGGGTGAGCAATATGAAACAAAGACAGTTTGTCATCTATAGCGTGAGCTAAGCTAACTAAATCCTTACTGGACACAGCTTGAATTTGCGAACTTGAAAGTGCGTCTGAGTTTAATTCTACCATTGCATCAATACTAGCCTGGGCTTCGTCAGACATAGTACTTTGTATTGCGACTTGCTCATGAACGCCCTCTGAGTAGTTGCTGATAGCTAACATAGCCTGCTCTATTTTATTTGTTTCTTTTGTCGTTGCATCAGATAACTGTACTGTATTTTCAGCTTCCTTGAGAGCTGTTTGCATCAGTTGATTTGCAAGTTTGGTGCTGTGTTGAATTTTAGCTACCATTTCACGCACTTCTTGGGTCGATTTACTCGTTCGTGCAGCTAAGTTTCTTACTTCATCTGCGACAACTGCAAAGCCTCGACCTTGCTCACCAGCGCGGGCTGCTTCAATTGCCGCGTTTAATGCCAAGAGGTTGGTTTGATCTGCGATGCCATTTATTACATCAATAATTGAGCCTATGGCATCACTGTCTTGTTTAAGTAATAAAATTTGTTCGCTTGTGAGATTTATATTATCAGCAAGTTTAATAAGGCTTGCTTGGCTTTTATCTGAATCAGAACGAGTTTGTTGAACTGATTCTGTCGCAGCCAAAACCGATTGAAAGATTTCTTTCAAGCTATGATCAAGCTTTCTTGACACTTCAATCGTTCGATTTATTGTATTGGCTAAATCAATTCCATGTGCATTTTGTATTGTGGCTTTCTGAGTCATTGAGGCATAGGTGTCTCGCAGAGCATCTGCCATAGGAAGAAGCCGCGCAGATGAAGCTGAAACTTCACTAAGTAAATGCTCGACCATGGTTAGACTTGCATTTAATGCGTGACAGACCTCAGGTAATTGGCTGTCACTTTCATTAAACCGAAAAGTGAAGTCGATGCCATCTTTCGTTGTTATACAAGATACAAAATATTCAAGGTAGTCCTTTTGTTTGTCATTATCTTTATGTAGATAAATGATTAATAGCGACCAAGGAATGACTGAAACTAAGCCAAAAATGACTATTTCTTTCATAGATGAGTTGAAAATGATAAAGCTGGTAATACTGCCAATTAAGCTAACTACAAATAGAATAATTGCAATTTTTAAATGCGACATAGAGGATCCTTACCTTTATATCTAATCATTTATAGAACAATTATTCTTCAAATACCAATAAACTTATTCTGTAAAAGTATAACTTTTAAAGTGTTATGTCCTTAGTTTTACGCAAAAAAAATGCCTGTATTAAACAGGCATTTTTTAAAAACTTAGTAATCGTTACTGTCGTTTCATTGAGTCAAAGAATTCATCATTGGTTTTGCTCATCGAAAGCTTATCAATTAAGAATTCCATTGCGTCAATTTCTGACATCTCATGAACGATCTTACGTAAGATCCACATCTTCTGTAGTTCATCAGGTTTAGTAAGTAACTCTTCGCGACGCGTACCAGAGCGGTTAAAGTCAATCGCTGGGAATACACGCTTTTCGGCAATCTTACGATTTAAGTGTAATTCCATGTTACCTGTACCTTTGAACTCCTCGTAGATAACTTCGTCCATCTTCGAACCAGTATCGATAAGAGCCGTTGCGATAATTGTTAAGCTACCGCCTTCTTCTACGTTACGAGCTGCACCAAAGAAACGCTTTGGTTTGTGTAATGCGTTTGCATCAACACCACCGGTTAATACCTTACCAGATGAAGGGATCACCGTATTGTAGGCACGAGCAAGACGTGTGATTGAATCAAGTAAGATAACCACGTCTTTTTTATGCTCAACAAGGCGTTTTGCTTTTTCAATTACCATCTCGGCAACTTGAACGTGACGACTCGCCGGTTCATCGAACGTTGAGGCAACTACTTCACCTTTTACAAGGCGCTGCATCTCTGTAACTTCCTCTGGACGTTCGTCGATAAGAAGAACCATCAGTTCACAATCAGGCTGGTTGTAGCTGATCGATTGCGCAATGTTTTGCAGTAGCATGGTTTTACCCGCTTTCGGCGGAGCAACGATAAGCGCACGTTGACCTTTACCAATTGGTGATGCTAAATCAAGTACACGTGCTGTGATGTCTTCAGTGCTACCGTTACCACGCTCCATACGTAAACGTTCGTTTGCGTGTAGTGGGGTAAGGTTTTCAAATAGGATTTTTGTGCGAGAGTTTTCAGGTTTGTCGAAGTTTACTTCATTTACTTTTAATAGTGCGAAGTAACGTTCGCCGTCTTTAGGTGGACGAATAAGGCCTGAAATTGAGTCACCAGTACGCATGCTGAATCGACGGATTTGACTCGGTGATACATAAATATCATCTGGGCCGGCTAAGTAAGATGCTTCTGATGATCTTAAGAAACCAAAACCATCTTGTAAGATCTCTAGTACACCGCCGCCATAGATGTTTTCACCGCTTTTAGCGTGCGCTTTAAGGATGGCGAAAATGATGTCTTGTTTTCTTAAACGGGCTACGTTTTCGAGCCCCATGGACTCAGCTAAGTTTACAAGCTCTTTTATAGACTTGTCTTTTAATTCGCGTAAATGCATATTGGTGGGTTCTTTATTACAATTGTCATACTCAAAATCATCGTTTGATACATGAGTGAGGTTTGTTGGTATAACTAAGGATTAGTTGGCTTTATAAACTAGCAGGTCACTAGCAAGGCGTCCAGTCTTTAAACAAAATAAAGCTAAAAAAAGGGCAAAAAGCCCTTTTTTTATATTTTCATTAGATGTTGTTTTCTAAAAACTCTACTAATTGAGTCTTAGAAAGAGCACCAACTTTAGTTGCTGCAACTTGGCCATCTTTGAAAAGAAGTAATGTAGGGATACCACGGATACCGAACTTTGGTGGTGTGCCTGCATTCTGGTCGATGTTAAGTTTACCAACGGTAACTCGGCCATCAAACTCGCCAGCTACTTCGTCAAGAATAGGGGCGATCATTTTACAAGGTCCGCACCATTCAGCCCAAAAATCAACAAGTACAGGTTTGTCTGATTGTAGTACGTCAGCTTCAAAGCTATCGTCAGTTAATTGAATAATTTTCTCGCTCATTGCGATCTCCGATTAGTTAGGCGAAATATTTAATGCGTATTTAAACACTCTTGTTTCTTATTGCAAGTTTAAACGTTATGCTTAAACGCTATGACTAAGACACATTTGACCGATAAAAAGTTTTCAGACTTTGCTATCGCACCGGAAGTGGTTGCCGGTTTAACCGAAAATGGGTTTGAATATTGCACACCCATTCAAGCAAAATGCCTACCTTTTATTTGTGAAGGCCGCGATATTGCGGGCCAAGCGCAAACAGGTACGGGCAAAACGTTGGCGTTTTTAACCGCCACGTGCCATCGGTTATTACAATCTAGCAAAGCATCTAGTAAACATCCAAGAGCCCTGATCATGGCCCCAACAAGGGAGCTGGCGATTCAGATACACAAAGATGCAAAAATTTTAGCGCCACACTGTAATCTTAACTTAGGATTAGTATATGGTGGCGAAGATTACGAAAAACAACGTGCACAACTAGAAAAAGGCGTTGATATTTTAATTGGGACTACTGGACGCCTTATCGATTTATACAAGCAGGGCTGTTATACCCTCAATGAAATCGAGGTTGTAGTGCTTGATGAAGCAGATCGTATGTTCGATTTAGGCTTTATAAAAGATATTCGTTATATGTTTAGACGTATGCCAGAAACGTCTGAGCGATTAAACCTATTATTCTCTGCAACCTTGTCATATCGTGTGCAGGAATTAGCGTTTGAACATATGACTAATCCAGAGCATGTACAAGTTGAACCTGATGTAAAAACAGGTAAACGTATTCAAGAAGAGCTATTCCATCCATCGCAAGATGACAAAATTAAGTTACTGTTAACTTTAATTGAAGAAGAATGGCCAGATAAAGCGATTGTGTTTGCAAATACGAAACACAGTTGTGAGAATGTTTATGCATGGATGAAAGCCGATGGTCACCGAGTTGGATTATTAACCGGTGATGTAAACCAGAAAAAGCGTCAATCAATTTTGGCTCAATTTACCAAAGGCGATTTAGACTTTTTAGTAGCAACAGACGTTGCAGCTCGTGGTTTGCACATCCCAGAAGTAAGTCATGTATTTAATTTTGATTTGCCAGATGATTGTGAAGACTATGTACACCGTATTGGTCGTACCGGACGTGCAGGTGCATCAGGACACGCTATTAGCTTTGCCTGTGAACAGTACGCCTATAATCTCCACGAAATTGAGCAATACATAGAACACAGCATTCCATTATCACATTATGATAAAAGTGCATTGCTTGATGATTTAACTAAGCCTACTATTCAGAAAAAGCGGAACTATTCTACAGGCCCACGTAATCGTAATAACAACGGACGTCGACCAAATAATAGTTACCAGAAATCGCGGTCGTGATAAACGGCCGTTATTGAAGACTTAGTAGTAACTAGAGGTTTTTGAACGGTGGGGCAACTTCAACCGCAAAAAAATGTGTATGCAGTAATCGACTTAGGATCAAATAGCTTTCATATGCTGATCGCTAAATCGATTGCTGGCGGTCTGCAAACGATCGGTCGAGTAAAACGTAAAGTAAGGCTTGCTGCAGGGCTTGATGAAAACAACGTCCTTAGCACTGAAGCCATGCAACGAGGTTGGGAATGCCTAGCCTTGTTTGCTGAACGTCTACAAGACATACCAAAGAAAAACATCACAATTGTTGCGACCGCAACATTACGTCTTGCTACTAATGCTGATGTATTCAAGCATAAAGCTGAACAGATCCTTGGTCATAAAATCAATGTTATCAGCGGTGAACTAGAAGCTAAGACAATCTATAAAGGCGTGGCGCACACCTCTGCTTGTAGCGGTAAACAACTGGTTATCGATATTGGCGGAGCCAGTACCGAAGTTGTTATCGGTCAGGGTTTTGATGCACTGCATTATAAAAGTCTACACATGGGCTGTGTTACCTTCCTAGAACGCTACTTCAAAGATCAAAAGCTCAGTAACGAAAACTTTGCTGCTGCAATTAAAGCTGCAAGTGAAGTGGTTGCAGAAATTGTCGATGAATACCAAGCAACCGGATGGCAAATTGCGAGCGGTGCGTCAGGCACAGTGCAAGCGATCCAAGAAATCATGGTTGCACAAAACCAAGATGAGCTTTTAACGCTTGATAAACTTCTCGCTATTAAAGAGCAATCAGTGCAATTTGAAACGATTGCTGATCTTGAGCTTGCTGGCTTGAGTGAAGAGCGCCGCCTAGTGTTTGTTTCTGGCCTCGCTATATTAATCGCCTTGTTTCAATCGCTAGATATAAAACAAATGGGTCTTGCGCGCGGTGCATTGCGTGAAGGTGTTTTATATAGCATGGTGCCAGAGCTTCATAACCACGACATCCGCAAACGTACAGTTGATGGTTTAATGAATCGCTATCATGTAGATCAAAAACAGGCTTGTCGTGTTGCGCAACTTGCGGAGCAGTTGGCTAAAAGCGTGATGGGGCAATGGCAATCGATCGATGAAAATGCAATTGCATTGCTAAGGACAGTAGCAAAATTGCACGAGATAGGCTTACTCATAGAGTATAAGCTTTATCATAAGCACACGGCTTACATTATAGAAAACACAGATATGCCAGGATTCTCGCAATCTGAGCATAAACTGATTACTGCTGTTGCTAGTGAGCATCGCGCTGATCTTGTTAAAAACAGTTTTGCTCACTTGGGCTGTCATCAAGTACTCGCAGAATGCTTAACAAGAGTTGTGCGGATCGCTGTGATCTTATCAATGCGTCGCCAAGATGATGTACTACCAGCGATTGATCTCAGTGTTAATGAAAACACCCTTACACTGACATTTGATGGTGATTGGTTAAAATATCACCCATTAATGGCCAGTGAGCTGCAACTAGAGTCCAAGCTACAAGCAAAAGTAGGTTGGAAGCTCATAGTAAAATAACGTTAAAAGGCCCTTCGGGGCCTTTTTTAGTGCTATTTTTACCCGTTTCGTTCGTATTTTGCGCGAACAGTCATTTTTTTCATAAAAACTTCAAAAAACAGTTGATCTCAATTCGGATCTCCCT